>JBILGJ010000175.1:0-6310 GCA_044351125.1 Micropepsaceae bacterium | reverse complement strand
CAAAACGTCGAGATCGCCAAGGTTGATGTCGAACGCGGCCTCATCATGATCAAGGGCGGTGTCCCGGGATCAAAAGGCAGCTGGGTCATGGTGCGTGATGCTGTAAAGCGTCCGCTTCCGAAGGATGCGCCGAAGCCGGCCGCCGTGCGGAAGCCGGAAGCGGCATCGGCAGCGTGAGGAGCGATCAGGTCATGAAACTCAAGGTCACAACGCTTGATGCCGGCGATGCCGGCGAAGTAAGCCTCAGCGAAGAGGTGTTCGGCGTCACGCCGCGCGCCGACATCCTGGCGCGGGTCGTGCAGTGGCAGGAAAATCGTCGCCACAAGGGACAGCACCGCACGCTGACCCGCAGCGAGATCGACCGCACGACGAAGAAGATGTACAAGCAGAAGGGCACGGGTCAGGCTCGTCACGGCGCCCAGTCCGTCGCCCAGTTCCGTGGCGGCGCGAAGGCCATGGGCCCGGTTCTGCGCTCGCGCGAAACCGATCTGCCCAAGAAGGTCCGCACCCTCGGGCTCAAGATGGTGCTCTCGTCAAAGCGCGCCAAGGGCGACCTGATCGTTCTCGACGCAGCCACGGCATCTGACGCCAAGACCAAGAAGATGGCGTCGGCTTTCGGCAAGCTCGGCCTGACGTCGGCGGTCATCGTCGACGGTCCCGCCTTCGACACGGGTTTTGAGCGCGCAGCGCGCAACATTCCCCAGATCGACCTGCTGCCCGTCCAGGGCATCAATGTGCTCGACGTCTTGCGCCGCCAGAAGCTTGTACTCACGAAGGCCGCGCTGGCCGCACTTGAGGAGCGCCTGAAATGAGCCAGGTTTCCAATTACGCGACCATCATCTCGCCGGTCATCACGGAAAAGTCGACCAAGCTCTCCGAGAGCAACCAGGTTGTGTTCCGCGTTCCCGGTACCGCGACGAAGCCGCAGATCAAGAAGGCCGTCGAGGAACTTTTCAAGGTCAAGGTGAAGGCGGTCAATACGCTCGTCACGAAGGGCAAGAAGAAGCTGTTCCGTGGCCGTCCCGGCGCGCGCAGCGACGTCAAGAAGGCCATCGTCACGCTGCAGCCCGGCAGCACCATCGACGTCACGACGGGTCTCTGAGGTAAGATAACATGGCATTGAAGACGTTCAGGCCCACGACGCCATCGACCCGCCAGCTGGTGCTGGTCGATCGCAGCCACCTTCACAAGGGTCGTCCCCTGAAGGCGCTGACCGAGGCACAGCATTCCACGGGTGGTCGCAACAGCGACGGACGCGTAACCTCGCGCTGGCGCGGCGGCGGGCACAAGAAGCTCTACCGCGTGATCGATTTCAAGCGGCGCAAGTTTGACGTCGAGGGTACGGTCGAGCGTCTCGAGTACGATCCCAACCGGTCGGCCTTCATCGCCCTGGTGAAGTATCCCGATGGTGAAATGGCCTACATCCTGGCGCCGCAGCGCCTGGCAGCCGGCGACAAGGTGATCGCCAGCAGCAGGGCCGACGTAAAGCCGGGAAATGCGATGCCCCTCGCGGCAATGCCGGTCGGCACGATCGTGCACAACATCGAGTTCAAGGCAGGTGGCGGCGGCAAGATCGCGCGCTCGGCCGGAACCTATGCGCAGTTCGTTGGCCGCGATCAGGGCTACGCCATCCTGCGTCTCAATTCGGGCGAGACCCGCAAGGTCCGCCTCGAGTGCATGGCAACCGTCGGTGCGGTGTCCAACCCTGACCACATGAACGTCGTGATCGGCAAGGCCGGCCGCAACGTGTGGAAGGGCTGGCGTCCGTCAGTCCGCGGTACGGCCATGAACCCGATCGACCACCCGCACGGCGGTGGTGAAGGTCGCACCAAGGGCGGTCGCCATCCGGTGACCCCATGGGGCAAGGGAACCAAGGGCAACAAGACGCGCACCAACAAGCGCACGTCGAAACTCATCGTGACCAGCCGTCACGTGAAGAAGGTTTAAGGCGCATGGCACGTTCAGTCTGGAAGGGACCGTTCGTTGACGGCTATCTGCTCAAGAAGGCGGAAGCCGTCCAGAAATCCGGCCGCCGCGAGGTGGTGAAGATCTGGAGCCGTCGCTCCACGATCCTGCCCCAGTTCGTGGGCATCACCTTTGGCGTCTACAACGGGCAGAAGCACATTCCCGTGCTCGTCACCGAGGAAATGGTGGGACACAAGTTCGGCGAGTTCTCGCCGACCCGCACGTTCCACGGCCACACCGCGGCCGACAAGAAAGTGAAGAGATCCTGATGAGCAAGCCAAAGAAAGAGCGTTCGCTCGCGGACAACGAAACGAGGGCAGTGGGCCGCATGGTCCGCACCTCGCAGTACAAGCTCAACCTCGTGGTCGAGAGCATCAGGGGCAAGTCGGTCAACCAGGCGATGGCTGACCTCGAGTTCAGCCCCAAGCGCATCGCCAACGAGGTCAAGAAGGTCCTGTGGTCGGCCATCAGCAATGCCGAGAACAACCACAACCTCGACGTTGACGACCTTGTCGTTGCGCAGGCCTGGACCGGCAAGAACATGGTTCTCAAGCGCTTCCATGCCCGCGCCCGCGGTCGTGGCGCTCGCATCACCAAGCCCTTCAGCGAACTTACCATCGTGGTGCGCGAGCAGCCGAAGGAAGACAAGAAGGCAAAAGGCAAAGGCAAGCGCGGCAGCAAGCCGGCGGCGAAGAAGGAAGCAGCCTAATGGGTCAGAAAGTAAACCCCGTCGGCCTCAGGCTTGGCATCAACCGAACGTGGGATTCCCGCTGGTTTGCTGATCGTCGCGAGTACGGCCAGCTCCTGCACGAAGACCTCAAGATCCGCGAGTACCTGCTCGACAAGCTCAAGCAGGCCGGCGTTGCGCGCATCATCATCGAGCGTCCGCACAAGAAGTGCCGCGTGACGATCCACTCGGCCCGCCCGGGCGTTGTGATCGGCAAGAAGGGCGCTGACATCGAGAAGCTCAAGGCCGACCTCGGCAAGTTCACGAAGAGCGAAGTGCACTTGAACATCGTCGAGATCCGCAAGCCCGAGGTCGACGCGCACCTCATCGCCGAAAGCATTGCCCAGCAACTCGAGCGCCGCGTCTCCTTCCGCCGCGCGATGAAGCGCGCGGTGCAGTCGGCGCTGAAGCTTGGCGCGCTCGGCATCCGCATCAACTGCGGCGGTCGTTTGGGCGGCGCTGAAATTGCGCGGGTCGAATGGTACCGTGAAGGTCGCGTGCCACTGCACACGCTGCGCGCCGATGTCGATTTCGCGGTCGCCACTGCGAAGACCGCCTACGGCACCTGCGGCGTGAAGGTGTGGGTGTTCAAGGGCGAGATCCTCGAGCATGACCCGATGGCGCAGGACAAGCGCCTGAGTGAATCGAACGAGCCCGCTGGTGGCAAGCGTCCTGCGACGCCCACGCCAGCCCCGGCGCCGGCCGAATAGACCGAGGCCAACAGGGAACCGGACTGAAAAACAATGCTGCAACCGAAACGGACCAAGTTCCGCAAGCAATTCAAGGGCCGCATCCACGGCAAGGCGACGTCGGCGACAACGCTCGACTTCGGCGAGTTTGGCCTCAAGGCTCTCGAGCCGGAGCGCATCACCGCGCGCCAGATCGAGGCTGCACGTCGCGCCATCACGCGCGCCATGAAGCGCCAGGGCCGCGTCTGGATCCGGATGTTCCCGGACATTCCGGTCTCCAAGAAGCCAGCCGAAGTCCGAATGGGCTCGGGCAAGGGCGCCCCGGAATACTGGGCGTGTCGTGTGAAGCCCGGCCGCATCCTGTTCGAACTCGACGGCGTCAAGTCGGATGTTGCGCGCGAGGCACTTGCCCTTGCCGCCGCGAAGCTTCCGATCCGCACCAAGTTCGTCACCCGCCTCGGCCATACCGATTAGGTGAACCATGAAATCGCAGGCTATTGAATTCCGTAACATGAACGTCGATCAGCTCAATGACGAGTTGGTCAAGCTCCGCAAGGAGCAGTTCAACATGCGCTTCCAGAAGGCGACGGGTCAGCTCGAGAAGACGGCACGCATCCGCGCCGTCCGCCGTTCGATTGCGCGTATCAACACGATCCTGGGCGAAAAGGCCCAGACCTCGAAAAAGGCCTGAGGGCAGGAACCAACCGATGCCGAAAAGAATTCTCCAGGGCACTGTCGTCAGCGACAAGAACACCAAGACCGTGGTGGTCAAGGTGGAGCGCCGCTTCACCCATCCCATGCTGGGCAAGACCATCCGCCAGTCCAAGCGTTACCACGCACACGACGAGCAGGGCAGGTACAAGGCCGGCGACACGGTCCGCATCCAGGAGTGCAGGCCCATGTCCCGCTTGAAGCGGTGGGAAGTGATCTACGACGTGCCAGCGACCAAGGCTTGAGAGACAAAGGCAGTTTGCCATGATCCAGATGACAACAAATCTTGACGTCGCCGACAATTCGGGTGCCCGGCGCGTCATGTGCATCAAGGTACTGGGCGGAGCCCAGCGCCGTTACGCGTCCGTCGGCGACATCATTGTGGTGTCGATCAAGGAAGCCATTCCGCGCGGCAAGGTGAAGAAGGGTGACGTCATGAAGGCGGTCGTCGTTCGCACCGCCAAGGAAGTGCGCCGCCCCGACGGGTCTTGCATCCGCTTCGACCGCAACGCGGCGGTCCTCATCAACAACCAGGGCGAGCCGGTTGGCACGCGCATCTTCGGGCCGGTGACGCGCGAATTGCGTGCGCGCAACCACATGAAGATCGTCTCCCTGGCGCCGGAGGTTCTCTAGTCATGGCAACGAAGTTCAAGAAGGGCGACCGCGTGATGGTCATTGCGGGCGAGCAGCGTCCCCGCAAGGGCCAGGACGGCAAGAAGAAGCCCGTTGTCGGGCAGATCCTGAAAGTTCTGCCTGACGAGGATCGCGTCATCATCTCTGGCGTGAACATGGTCAAGCGGCACACGAAGCAGTCGGCCCGCACCCAGGGTGGCATTGTCACCAAGGAAGCGCCGGTCCACGTGTCCAACATCGCGCATGTCGACCCGAAGTCGGGTGAAGCCACGCGCATCGGGTTCAAGACCCTGCAGGACGGACGCAAGGTCCGTTTCGCGAAGAAGTCCGGGGAAGTGATCGATGTCTGAAGACAACAAGGAAACCAAGCCCAAGAAGGCTCCGAAGGCAGCGGCCGGCGGCGACGAGGCGAAAGCCGCGAAGGCCAAGGGCGAAAAGAAGGCCAAGAAGGGCGACGGCGTCCCCGAGGGTGCAACAGCCAGTGGCCAGTCGGAATCGACCCGCGCCAAGGCCGTCAAGCTGGCCGAAGGCGAGAAGTACGTTCCGCGTGCCCGCAAGCGCTATGACGATGTCATTCGCAAGGCTCTGATGGACCAGTTCAAGTATCCGAACCACATGCAGGTTCCCAAGCTTGACAAGATCGTCATCAACATGGGCGTTGGCGAGACCACGGCCGATACCAAGAAGATCCAGTCCGCTGTCCGCGACCTGACCCTGATTGCCGGCCAGAAGCCGGTGATCACGAAGGCCCGCGTCGCCATCTCGAACTTCAAGGTCCGCGAAAACATGCCGCTCGGCGCGAAGGTCACGCTGCGCAAGGAACGCATGTACGAGTTCCTCGACCGCCTGGTCACCGTCGCGCTTCCGCGCGTGCGAGACTTCCGCGGCGTGTCGCCAAAGAGCTTCGACGGTCGCGGCAACTATTCGATGGGTCTCAAGGAGCACATCGTGTTCACCGAGATCGATTACGACAAGATCGACGCGGTGTGGGGCATGGACATCACCATCTGCACAACGGCAAAGACGGACGAGGAAGCCAGGGCATTGCTCTCGGGCTTCCAGCTCCCCTTCGCGAAATGATGAATCGGAAGTAGGAAGAAATGGCAAAGAAGAGTTCGACCGAAAAGAACAACCGGCGCATCAGGCTCGTGAAGCGATACGCGGGCAAGCGCGACAAGCTCAAGTCGATCGCAAACGACATGTCGCTTGCGCCGGAAGAGCGTTTTGCGGCGCGCCTCAAGCTCGCCGAGCTGCCGCGCAATTCGGCACCGACGCGCATCCGCAATCGCTGCGAGCTGACGGGACGTTCCCGTGGCAACTATCGCAAGCTGAAGATGTGCCGCATGAAGCTGCGGGAACTGGCCTCGTATGGCCTGATCCCCGGCATGGTCAAGTCGAGCTGGTAAGGGGACAGACAGAACATGGCAATCAACGATCCCGTTGGTGATATGCTCACCCGCATCCGGAACGCCCAGATGCGTGGCCAGTCGAAGGTCTCGACGCCGGCCTCCAAGCTGCGTCGCAACGTTCTCGACGTGCTGGCCTCCGAGGGCTACATCCGCGGTTACGCCGAGGTGACGCATGC
>JBILGJ010000174.1:0-6325 GCA_044351125.1 Micropepsaceae bacterium | reverse complement strand
TTCCTGGTTGGCCATGATCAGCTCAAACCATTTGCGCAGGATCGCCGCGCGCTCCTTGGCCGTTCGGGCAGCCCACGCAGGCCATGCCGCTGCCGCCGCCTCGATCGCCCGGCGCGTCTCGCCCTCGACCATGTCAGGCAACCGCGCCAGCACCGCCCCGGTAGCCGGGTTCGTCACCTCGAACGTGGCCCCCGAATCAGCAGCACACCAGACGCCGTCGATATAGGCAGCCTCGCGCACAAGTTGTGGATCCTTCAGCCGCATCACTCTCTCCCTGATCCCAGCGACGCAACTTGTAGCCCGTGCCCCGACGGAAGGGAATTGGGGGTATGCACTGGGTGACCGGGTCAAGCCCGGCCATGACGAACCATGAACCGTCATGGCCGGGCTTGACCCAGCCACCCAGGAGCGACGCCTTGCGGACAATTGGCGGAGACTGTCATCGACATGCTGACCAACTGCTGGCGTGACAAGTCTCGCCGATTTATGCAAGGTGCGCCGCCGTCAGCGCGGCCCCGTGCAACAGATCCCGGATCATTCCAATGCACCTCGTCCGACTGGCCCTGTTGTGCGCCTCACTCGCAGTCCTTCCGGGCTGCAGCACCGTTGGCGGGATCATGCCGTTCGGCAAGGAGACCGGCGCCAGCCCCCAGACCGTGACGATGACGGTGCCGGGCCTCGCGGTCGACCGCAAGCCGGGCTTCCCCCCTTACGCGCTGATGAAGGGCACGATGCTGATTGCCCCGCACGGCGCCAAGCGCACGGACTATTATTACTGGCTCAGTGAGCGGAACACCGAGAAGGTGGTTCGCTACCTCGAGGAGGAAAACAAGTACGCCGGCGAGGCCATGGCCCATACCGGAACCCTCCAGGCCAGCCTGCGGAGCGAAATCACATCCCGTTTGTCCGCGCGCCCCGGTACGCCCCCCTACAAGGATGGCGCCTATTGGTACTATGAGCGTTATGCGACCGGCGCCGACTACCCCGTCGTCGCGCGTCGCAGGGACACGATGGCCGCGCCCGAGGAAGTCATGCTCGACGGCGAGCGCGAGGGCCAGAAATACAACCAGTTCCTGATCGGCAGCTACGCATCGACCGGCGACGGCGCCATCTTCGCCTGGACAGCCGACCATGAAGGCGACCGCTGGTACACGCTGACCATGAAGGACACCCGCACGGGCGGCAGCCGGTCGATCAAGTATGTGGGGCCTGGTTTCGCGCTCGCCGCCGACAACAGAACGCTTTTCTACGTCAGGCTCGAGCCCGGCACCGGCCGCGCATTCCGCCTGATGCGGCACACCATCGCGACCGATCCGGCGACCGACAAGGTCGTCTACGAGGAAAGGGATTCGCGTCTCGCCCTCTCGTTGCGCCGGTCGACGGGCGGGCGCCTCATCCTTCTGACAAGCGACAACGGAACCACGTCCGAGACGTCGTTCATCGACGTGGCAAGGCCAGACGCGCGCTTGACCGTGGTTCGCCCGCGGTCCGATGGCGTCACCTACGACGTCGACGAGGTGGGTGGCAGGCTCTGGATCCGCACGAACCTCGATGCGCCGGACCGCCGGATTGTGACGGCAGCGCTGGCTCAGCCCGGCAACTGGACGGAAGTCGTGCCGTCCACCCGTGGAACCTTCATCGAGGACTACGCCGTCGTGGGCAAGGTCGTGGCCCTGCAGGTCTGGTCCGGTGGCCAGGCGCGCCTGCGCCTGTTCGACACGGCAACCGGTTCAGTTCAGGACGTCGCGGCCGACAGTCCGGCCGGCGCCTTCGATCTGTCAGGACGTGCCGGCATGCGGGCCGTCCGAAACACGGATCCTGCCTCGGGCATCCTGCGCTATGGCCATTCCGGGCCTGCCGCCCCCGACACGATCTACGACCTCGATGTGACGACAGGCGCGCGGCGCGTCGTGCAACGCTATAATGTCCCCGGATTTGACCCCGCCGGCCACGACGTCCAGGTGCAGCAGGCCACCGCGCCCGACGGCCGCCAGGTGCCCGTGACGCTGGCCTGGCGCAGGGACCGTCTCGTGCGTGGCAAGGCGCCGGCCCTCGTCATCGGGCACGGGGCCTTTGGCGAACCCAACCGGCCGCGTTTCGATCCCGCCCTTGGCGCACTCATGGACCGGGGTTTTGTCATCGCCTGGGCCCATACCCGCGGCGGTCGCGAGATGGGCGAGGCATGGCACGTTGAAGGCCGCCTGCGCGCCAAGGCAAACAGCTTCACCGATTTCATCGCCGTCGCCGAGCATCTCGCCGCCTCGGGCCTTGCCGACCGGGGACGCCTCTTTGCCATGGGACGTGGGGCAGGCGGCATGCTGGTCGGCGCCGTGGCCAACAGGAGACCCGACCTCTTCAAGGCTATCGTTGCCCAGGCGCCAGGCGCCGACATTCTCTCGCGCATGCTCGACGACCAGCAGCCTGGCACGACGCTGCAGTACGAAGAGTGGGGCAACCCTGCCGAGCCCGGCGACTACGAGTTCATCCGCAGCTACTCGCCCTACGACCAGGTCGAGGCCCGCGCCTATCCCGCCATGCTGGTGACGGCCTCCTACAACGACGCCGCGATCGGCTATGCCGGTCCGGCAAAATGGGTGGCCCGCCTGCGCCGCCTGAAGACCGACCAGAATCGCCTGATCTTCCGGGTCAACATGACCGCCGGGCACGAGGGCGAGACCGGCCGTCTCGCCGCGTCGGGTGAGGCCGTGTTCGTCTCGGCCTTCCTGCTGGACCAGTCAGGACTGAACGCGGCCCGCTGACAGGGCACTATGCCGGTCCCGCGCGTGCCGGCAGGCACGCGACATCCTGCGACAATTTGTTCTCTTTTTGTTTTCGGCGATTTCGGCGATGTTCGGCGCCATCAACCCACAGCGTCGAAATCTGCCTTTCAGGTCAGCAGGGCCTACATCAGGCCCATCTGCCTGAGGCTGGAATGGCGGTCACGCCCGATGATCAGGTGGTCATGGACGCTGATATCCATCGTCCGGGCCGCATCGACGATCAGCTTCGTCATCTCCACATCGGCCGATGACGGTGCGGGATCCCCGCTCGGGTGATTATGCACGAGGATCAGCGCCGAAGCCTGCAGTTCCAGCGCCCGCCTCACGACCTCGCGCGGATAGACCGGCGCATGGTCGACCGTACCTTGGCTCAGGATCTCGTCACGGATCAGCTTGTTCTTCCGATCAAGAAACAGGACCCGGAACTGCTCTGTCCCCAGGCCGCGCATGGTTTTCTGGCAATAGGCCGCGACCGCGCTCCCTGACGAGAGGCTCTCGCGTTCCAGCGGCGGAGGCTTGTTGATCCGGGCCGCGAACGCCCCCACGACAGCAATGGCATCGGCCACGCTTTCGCCAACCCCGTCGATCCGCAGCAGCGCCTCGCGCGAGGCGAGCAGCATCCTGTCGAGGTCATCGCCAAAGGTTGCCAGCATCTGCTTGGCCACGGGCTTCATGTCGCGTCGGGGGACGATCATGCAGAGCAGCAGTTCGAGCAGCTCATAATCTTGCATGGGCTGCACGCCAGCCTTGCGCAGTCGCGCGCGAAGACGTTCGCGATGTCCAAGGCGATGATCGATGGGAAAGGGGGGTGTTTCGTTCAGTTCACGTGGCGACATAGGGCGGTTTATGGAGACCTTTCGGCGAAGCGGTGAAAATTTCAACGCCCGTCGAAGTCACGCCCACACTGTGTTCAAATTGTGCCGAAAGGGACCGGTCTTTTGTAATAGCAGTCCACCCATCGCTCTTGAGTTTGACCTGCCACTTGCCGGCATTCACCATGGGTTCGACCGTGAAGATCATGCCTTCGCGGAACTCGAGGCCCGTGCCCGCCTGTCCGTAGTGCAGGATGTTCGGCGCATCATGGAACACCTGCCCAAGGCCATGGCCACAGAAGTCGCGAACCACGGAATAGGTATGCGCCTCCGCATAGGCCTGGATCGCACGCCCCAGGTCGCCGGTCTTGTTGCCCGGCTTGACGACCGCGAGCCCGCGCATCAGCGCGTCATAGGTGACATCCACGAGCCGGCGCGCCTTCAGCGGCACGTCACCGCACAGGTACATGCGGCTCGTGTCGCCATGCCATCCATCGATGATGGCGGTCACGTCGATGTTCAGGATGTCTCCATCCTTCAGTTCGCGCTCCGACGGCATGCCGTGGCAGACGACTTCGTTGATCGAGATGCAGCTCGAATAGCGATAGCCGCGATAGAAGATGGTCGCCGGGATGCCGCCATTGTCGACGACGAATTCATGCGCCATGCGGTCCAGCGCATCGGTCCGCACGCCCGGCTTCACCTCCGCCGACAGCATGTCGAGGCACGCCGCCGCCAGCCTGCCGGCCTTGCGCATGCCCTCGAAGCCTTCCGGGCCATGCAGCTTGACCGCGCCCGAGGCGCGCGAAAGATGTGTATGTCGTGCTTCGATATAGTTCATGGAACGCCGGGAACCCGCCTGATGCGCCTAAATGCACCCGGTCTCCGCCGCTCGTCAACCTTGCCCGCATGTGCCCGAAGGGCGTAGATGAAAAAAGGGCACAAGCTGCCCGCCAGGGATAAAGTAAACCGTGACCGAAACCTCCGATCCGAAACTGTCCTTCTTCAACGCCACCGGCGGGCGTATTGCCTGGTTCGAGTGGGGCACGCGCGGCGAGGAGCCGCTGCTCCTCATCCACGCCACCGGCTTTCACGCCCGCGTCTGGGACCAGACGGTGGCCGCGCTGAAGGATCGCCACCACGTGATCGCCGTCGAGACACGAGGCCATGGCCGTTCCGACAAGCGTGGCCCCATCCGCGACTGGCGCGAGATGGCCGACGACATCCACGAATTGCTCACGCACCTTGCGTTGCCCCGCATGGTCGGTGCCGGCCATTCGATGGGCGGGCACCTGCTCGTGCAGCTCGCAGCAACAATGCCCGCACAATTCTCGCGCCTTGTCCTTGTCGATCCGGTGATCATGTCACCCGAGGTCTATGCTGCCCGCAAGTCCTGGCCACCCGAAGGCGAGCACCCGGTCGCGCGGCGCCGCAACAGCTGGGAGAGCTGGGAAGCCATGCTTACGCTGTTCAGTCACCGCAAGCCCTACAATCTCTGGCAGCGCGAGGTCTTGGTCGATTACTGCCGCCACGGCGTCATGCCGAAGGCCGACGGCACCGGCGTCGAACTTGCGTGCCCGCCCGCGATCGAGGCCTCGGTCTACATGGTCTCTGGCAGCACGTCGATCCACGACGAAGCGCGTCACGTCAAGGTGCCGGTGACCGTGCTGCGCGCGCGTCTGCCGGGTCCCGGTCCGCGCGACCTGACGGATTTCACCGCCTCGCCAACCTGGCCCGAACTCGCCAGCCTCTTCGAGCAGGGGCGTGACGTATTCCTTCCTGAACTCACGCACTTCATCCCGATGCAGGACCCCGAGCTCGTCGCAGCCTTCATGGAAGGCAGGCGCTAGCGCGAGGCATGCAGCGAGCCTGTCCCGCGGTCGCCCCTTCGGCAGCCATGGATTTCGCCGCCCGCTCGGCCCTCGCGGCCGCCTGCGCGTAGCTCGGATTGGGCGCGCTGGCCCGCTCCAGCCAGGGCAGGCTCACTTTCAGGTCGCCGCGCAGCAGCATGCGGCAGGTGTCCAGCTCAAATTGGCTGAATTGATGGATCATCTGCAGAAAAAGTGGACCATGTCCCGGAGATCTCCAAGAAATCTGCAGATCTTCTCCAAGCTACGGCGCCTTGTACGCGGTATCGATTGTTCCGTAACGCGGGCAGCCATCGGGCGGGTCCGCCAACAAGGAGATTTCTTTATGCAGAACTCGATTGTGAACACGCGCAGGAGCCGTTCCGGCATGGCCTTGGCGATTTCGGCGATGACGCTGGTATCCGCCTGCGCGAACTCGATCCAGCAGGCCGCGCCATTGCAACCGGTCACACGCACGGCAGACGCTTCGCTGCAGTGGGGGGCTTGCCCTCCGGTCTTCCCGGCAGGCTGTGAGATCGCTGTTCTCAACGGCAATCCGGCAATGCCCAACGCAGACATCTTCCTGCGGGTGCCGGGCGGTTACACGCTTCCTCCCCATTCCCACACATCGGCCGAACGCATGATCCTCGTCGAGGGGCGTCTCACCGTTCGCTATCAAGGCAAGGCAGCGGAAATACTGACACCGGGTGAGTACGCGTTCGGCCCGCCAGGGCTGCCGCATGAAGCGACTTGCTCGGGCAAAAGTCCCTGCACCCTCTTTATCGCCTTTGAAGGCCCCGTTGACGCAATTGCCTTCACCGAAGCTCTGGATTGATCCGGCCGATCGGGGTTTGCGCTCAACGCGAGCGGCCACGTCAGCCTATCG
>JBILGJ010000173.1:0-6329 GCA_044351125.1 Micropepsaceae bacterium | reverse complement strand
GACGAATGCATCGACGTCTGCTGGCGCTGCCGTTCGCGCGTAGTTGCCCAGCGTGAAGCGAGCGGTCTTGCGGACGTCGGCGTACTGGGTAATGAACTCGCGGAACTTGGCCTTGCGGCCGGGGTCTGCCGAGTTCCGGAGGATCTGAACCCCCTGATCGATCAGGCGCTGGGTGAAGGCCTCAGCGTCGGGTCCTGCGACCGTTGCGGCTGCCGTCACGACCGAAAACAACATCACGAATGCCAGCAGGATGCCCCTGCGCGCCATGCCAAACGAAACGCTCATCTCTCACCTTACCCCACCGCGCCGAGGATGCGCGGCCATTGAATTGCCCTGGCGGGCGACGACTATTGGGCGGGAGGATTCTGGCTATTTGGTGACGTTGAAGAGGAGCCGTCGCCAAAATCAAAATCAGGCAAATCCTTTGACGGAGCGCCATTGCGAATAGCATCTGCCCGCGACTGTCGGTAAAGGCTACGGATTGACGCGTAATAGTCAACGGAGGAACGCTCGATTTCGTCGAGGGTATCGATGTTACGTGCACGTAAATCGATCACATTCAGTGCAGTTCGCGCGATGGGGGCATATTCGAGCTCGTCGTCTCCCCAGTTCACGTAGGTCAGCGGGTCAAGGCCACGGTCGACCACGAAACCCGTCAGGTCGCGCACGTTTGTGGGGCCCATGACCAGGAAGTACAGATACGGGCCTTCACCCAGGCCCCAGGTGCCCAGCGTTTGGCCAAAATCTTCGTCGTGATAGGGGAGGTCGAACTCGCTGGCCACGTCGAACAGGCCGCCGAGGCCGATCGTCGAATTGATGCCGAAGCGGGCCAGTGTCACGCCGGCGCGGTCGGTTTCGCCCTGGAGGAGATCGTTGGCAAAGATGACCGGGGCATTGAGGTTGTTCATGAAGTTGCGCACGCCGTCCTGGGCAAAGTCCGGCAGCACCCCGCGGTAAACGACGGCGACGGGCCTCAGCAGCACCTTGTCGAGCACCTGGTTCGCGCCGAACATGACGCGATTGCCGCCCTCTAACGGGTCGTTCATGTCGTTCGACTGAACGTCTTCGGTCGTCACAACGGGCGCTGTCGCCGGCGCAGCCTTGTCCTCGCTTGCCAAAGCAGGCGACGTTGACAACACCAGTGCGCTCACCATGAGCGCGGCCTTCAGATTTCCAATTGCGCTCATTGCGCCACTACCCCTGACTTGATGCCGAACGCCTCATGGCAGCCTCTCTCTCTCTCTCTCGAGAGTGATCGACATGGACCCCATGCGGCCCGAATTCGAGGAAACCCCAAGCGATTTCCCATACCTTGAGCCACTATGCTTATACGCGATCTGAGAATGACGGCATAAGGTTACCATCGTCTTGATCCGTGAATATTTTCCGATGTGGCTCGTTTGCCGCGCGCTAGGCAACTCCTACAACCAGAAGTTTAACTGGCTCTCCATATAAAGATATGTTTATATGTTTCCTGGATGGCCATGACAGACCTTGAAACACTTCTCAACGGGCTGAAGGCCGCTGCCGAGGTTACACGGCTGCGGTTATTGGCGCTTTTCACGCGCGCCGAGCTTACGGTTACCGAAGTGACCCAGATCCTCCGCCAGAGCCAGCCGCGCGTCAGCCGGCACCTGAAGCTGCTGTGCGACGCCGGCCTCATTGAGCGGGCAAAGGAGGGTGCATGGGTGTTCTATCGCCTCGCGGAAGGTGGGGGCGGGCGAGAACTCGCGCAGAAGCTGAGTGAAGTTTTTCCACGGAATGATGCAATTCTGCGACGGGACCTCGAGCGGCTGGAAGAGGTCCGTCGCCAGCGCCATGAGGAGGCGCAGTCCTATTTTGCCGCGAATGCAGCGGAGTGGGACCGCATCCGTGCCCTGCACATCGAAGAGGGGCAGGTTGAGCGCGTCGTGCTGGATTTCGTGGGCCCAGACGCCGTCGGCAGCTATCTTGATCTGGGGACAGGAACTGGGCGGATCCTCGAGCTTGTTGCCCCCCAAGCGACGCGCGCCATCGGTGTCGACGTCAACAACGAGATGCTCGGGATTGCACGAGCCCGAATTGAGCAAGCCGGGCTGCTTCATGCGCAGGTCCGTCGTGCCGATCTCTTCCAGTTGCCATTTTCGGATCACAGCTTCAGCCTGATCACGCTGCACCAGGTCCTGCATTATCTTGAGGATCCCTCGGCTGCCGTTGCCGAGGCTGCGCGCGTTCTTCAGCCGGGCGGCAAGGTCGTCATTGTCGATTTCGCACCCCATGATCTGGAATTCCTGCGCGACGAGCACCAGCATCGCCGCCTTGGTTTTGCAGATCGCGAGGTGGCCCAATGGTGCCGTGCTGCCGGCCTTGCACTCATTGCAACACGTGCACTGCCGCCTGACGACGAGAACGGACTGACCGTCGTTGTCTGGCTTGCTGTCCTGCCTGCCTTGCCCCAACGCCGAAACAAACCTGCGGAGGCTGCCTGATGGCGCTCGCTGTCTCATTTGAATTCTTCCCGCCCCGCACCGAGGCGATGGAGGCGCAACTCTGGCGCTCGATCGAGCGTCTTGCGCCACTGAACCCGGCCTTCGTATCGGTGACTTATGGCGCCGGCGGGTCCACGCGCGAGCGCACACACTCGACCATCAAGCGCATGCTTGCCGAGACGAAGCTTCGTCCGGCGGCACACCTCACATGCGTCGGTTCCACAAAAGATGAACTCGACGGCATCGTGCGCGATTACCTGGCCTCGGGCGTGCGCCACATCGTAGCCCTGCGCGGCGACATGCCGGAGCCTGGTCCCTACAAGCAGGTGCCCGGCGGGTATGCGTCGACGCCCGATATGATCCGCGGGATCCGCGATATCGGTCCGTTCGAGATCAGCGTCTCGGCCTATCCCGAGAAGCATCCAGAGTCCCCCTCGATCGAGCATGACTATGCTCTCCTGAAGGCCAAGATCGATGCAGGGGCCACGCGGGCGATCACGCAGTTCGTCTATGACACGGATGCGGTGCTGCGCTTTGCAGACCGTGCCTATCGCGAGGGGATCCGGGTGCCGATCGTGCCTGGCATCATGCCGCCGACAAACTTCAAGGGTGTCGTCCGCATGGCCGAGCGCTCGGGCGCGACGGTGCCTCTCTGGCTCGTCAAGAAATTCGAGGGACTCGATGACGACCTCGAGACGCGCAAACTCATCTCGGCAACGGTCGTGGCGGAGCAGGTCGAAAAACTTCGACGCCACGGTTTCGATGCCTTCCACTTCTACACATTGAACCAGGCGGACCTGACCTACGCCATCTGCCATCTCCTTGGCGTGAGGCCCCAGGCTCCGGTGCAGGCGACATGAACCAAGAAACACGACTGAAGCGGCTTGAACTTCTCACGCGGGCCTCGCGCGAGCGCATCCTTCTGCTTGACGGCGCGAAGGGTGCGATGATCCAGACCTATGGGTTGTCGGAGGACGATTATCGCGGGACGCGCTTTGCGAACTTCACGCATGACCTCAAGGGTAATCACGACCTGCTGGCCATCACGCGACCGCAGGTGCTGACGGACATCCATGACGCGTTCCTTGATGCGGGTTCGGATATCATCCAGACCAATACCTTCAACGCGCAGGTCATCAGCCAGGCCGACTATGGCTGCGAACACCTGAGCCGCGAGATCAATGTGGCTGCCGCGCGCGTGGCGCGCGAGAGCGCCGACCGGTTCTCGACGGCGGATCGTCCGCGATGGGTCGTGGGTTCGGTCGGGCCGACCAACAAGACGGCGTCCTTGTCCCCTGATGTGAATGATCCGGGCTTCCGCGCCATTACTTTCGACGAGCTGGTTGCGGCCTATCGCGACCAGATAGCCGGCCTTCTTGAGGGCGGTGTCGATGCGCTGATCATCGAGACCATCTTCGACACACTCAATGCCAAGGCCGCCGGCTATGCCGCAGAGTCGGTTTTTGACGATGTTGGATATCGGGTGCCGCTCTGGTTCTCGGGCACCATCACGGACAAGTCCGGTCGAACGCTGACCGGGCAGACGACGGAGGCGTTCTGGTACTCGCTGCGGCATACGAAGCCTTTTGCTGTCGGGCTGAATTGTGCGCTCGGTGCCGCCGATCTGCGGCAGTATGTTGCCGATCTCTCGCGGGTGGCGGACACACTTGTTTCCACGCATCCCAACGCCGGCCTGCCAAATGCTTTTGGCGGGTATGACGATTCTCCGGAATACATGGCCGGTGTGCTGTCGGAATTTGCCGAGGCTGGCCTGATCAACATTGTAGGCGGATGCTGCGGCGTCTCGCCGAAGCATGTGCGCGCCATCGCCGAGGCTGTCGGCCGACACAAGCCACGGCAGGTCCCCGAATTGCCGCGCTATATGCGGCTGTCAGGGCTTGAGCCCTTCACCATCACGCCAGACACGAATTTCGTGAATGTCGGCGAGCGCACGAATGTCACCGGTTCGGCCAAATTCCGCAAGCTCATCACCGAGGGAAAATACGACGAGGCGCTCGAGATTGCACAGAACCAGGTCGAAAACGGCGCACAGGTCATCGACATCAATATGGATGAGGGGTTGCTGGACAGCGAGAAGGCGATGGTTCGCTTCCTCAATCTGATTGCCGCCGAGCCCGACATTGCGCGCGTCCCGGTGATGATCGACTCATCCAAGTGGTCGGTCATCGAAGCTGGCCTGAAATGCGTACAAGGCAAGCCGATCGTCAATTCGATCAGCCTGAAGGAAGGCGAAGCCCCCTTCATCGAGCAGGCCCGCAAGTGCCGCCGGTTCGGTGCGGCGGTCGTGGTTATGGCGTTCGATGAGAAAGGTCAGGCCGACACGGCTGACCGCAAATTCGAGATCTGCAAGCGGTCCTACGACATCCTTGTCAACGAGGTGGGATTCCCGCCCGAAGACATCATCTTCGATCCCAATATCTTCGCCGTTGCCACCGGCATCGAAGAGCACAACGATTATGGCAATTCGTTCATTGCTGCGGCCGCGCGCATCCGGCGGGAGTTGCCGCACGTGCATGTGTCAGGCGGCGTGTCGAACATCTCTTTCTCGTTCCGCGGCAACGAGCCCGTGCGCGAGGCGATGCATTCGGCCTTCCTGTACCATGCGATCCGTGCCGGCATGAGCATGGGCATCGTGAATGCCGGGCAGCTTGCGGTCTATGAGGACATACCGGGCGAGTTGCGGGACGGGGTCGAGGATGTCCTCCTCAATCGTCGGCCTGACGCAACGGAGCGGCTTCTCGATATCGCCGGCCGCTTCAAGGGCGGCAATTCCCAGAAGGTGGAGACGAACCTCGCTTGGCGCGAGGGGAGCGTCGAGGAGCGCCTCAAGCACGCGCTCGTGCATGGTATCGACGAATTCGTCGTGCAGGACACCGAAGAGGCGCGGGTCCGGGCCTCACGCCCGCTTGACGTGATCGAGGGGCCGCTGATGGCCGGCATGAATGTCGTTGGCGACCTGTTTGGTGCGGGCAAGATGTTCCTGCCGCAGGTGGTCAAGTCGGCGCGCGTGATGAAGAAGGCCGTCGGGCATCTCATTCCCTTCATGGATGCGGAGAAAGCGGCGACGGGCGCAGCCCGGGAGAGCGCCGGCAGGATTGTGATGGCGACCGTCAAGGGTGATGTGCACGACATCGGCAAGAACATCGTGGGCGTCGTTCTCCAGTGCAACAACTACGAGGTGATCGACCTCGGTGTGATGGTGCCGGCTGCCAAGATCATCGAGGCTGCACGCGCCGAGAAGGCTGACATCATCGGCCTCTCCGGGCTCATCACGCCGTCGCTGGACGAGATGTGCCATGTCGCCGCCGAGATGGAGCGGGCCGGGTTTGACATCCCCCTCCTTATCGGCGGCGCCACAACATCGAAGGTCCATACGGCGGTGAAGATCGTTCCGAACTACAAGCGCGGTGCCACAGTGCATGTCACCGATGCGAGCCGTGCTGTCGGTGTTGCATCCAGCCTGCTGTCCAAGGAGCAGAAGACGGCGTTCCTTGATGCCACGCGGGGCGAATATTCCCGGATTGCCGCATCGTACTCGCGCGGCAAGACTGGCGAGCGGCGCGTGACCATTGCCGAGGCGCGCGCCAACCGGTTCAAGCCCGACTGGTCGTCCTATGTGCCTCCGGTGCCAAGGTTCCTGGGCCTGCGTTCGTTTGACCGGATCGACCTGCGGACGGTTTCAACCTATATCGACTGGACGCCCTTCTTCCGTACGTGGGAGCTGGCAGGCTCCTATCCGCAGATCCTCGACGATGATGTTGTTGGCGGAACTGCAAAGTCTCTCTTTGCCGATGCGCAGAAGATGCTGAAGCGGATCTTCGAGGGGCAATGGCTCACGGC
>JBILGJ010000172.1:0-6335 GCA_044351125.1 Micropepsaceae bacterium | reverse complement strand
GCTTGTAATGCTGCAGAAGACCATGGTCGTGGTCGAGGGCGTGGCCCGGCAGCTCGACCCCGAGCATTCGATCTGGGACGCAGCCCGCCCCGTCATCGAGCGCTGGATGATCGACAGCATTGGCCCTGAAGCCCGCCTCAAGGACGCCTCGGCCGGTATCGCGAGTCTCGGCCGAGCAATGGCCGCCCTGCCTGACGCACTGCAACGGGCCGCCCGGATTGCCGCAGAACTCCAGGAAGGCGGCATTCGCCTTCACCCTGACAGTGCCAAGGCCATCGGCGAAGCCCGGCCAGCAGGCCTTCAATGGGGTTCTCCAACCCCATGGATCGTGCTTCTCGCGCTTGTAATCGCCGCCATCGCGATTATCTAGGTTTCGCGGGAATTTGAGTGGGTTTAACCAATCCACACACAATTTTCACATTCGAGGTCGTGGAACAGATATACTCAAGCTGTTTCGTCGTGAATAGGAACTCCCCCGGTGCTCGCTGGCAAGCGCATCCTGCTCATCATTGGCGGCGGCATCGCCGCCTACAAGAGCCTCGAAGTGATCCGCCTGCTCCGGCGGCAAGGGGCCGCCGTCCGCTGTATTCTGACGGCAGCGGGCAGCAGGTTCGTCACCCCGCTTTCCGTCGCCGGCCTGTCAGGCGAGCGCGTATACGAAGATCTCTTCAGCCTGACTGACGAAGCCGAGATGGGTCACATTCGCCTTTCGCGCGAAGCCGATCTCGTCGTGGTCGCCCCGGCGACTGCCAACCTCATCGCCCGTATGGCCCAGGGCCGCGCCGACGACCTGGCCGCGACAGCGCTGTTGGCAACCGACAAGCCCGTGCTGCTTGCACCAGCCATGAATGTACGCATGTGGCATCACCCGGCCACGCAGGAAAACCTGGCGCGGGTGATTGCGCGCGGCACCCGCACAGTGGGTCCCGTCGAGGGCAGCATGGCGTGCGGCGAATACGGCATCGGCCGCCTCGCCGAACCGCCCGTCATCGTCGAGGCCATCATCGCCGCTCTCACCGACGGCAAACCTCTGGCAGGTCGCCGGGCCGTCGTGACGGCAGGCCCAACGCTCGAAGCGATAGATCCCATTCGCTTTATCTCGAACCGCTCCTCCGGCAAGCAGGGCTACGCCATCGCAGCCGCACTCGCAGAGGCAGGCGCCATCACCACCCTCGTCACAGGGCCGACAGCCCTTCCTGTTCCCCCCGGGGTCAGCGCCACGCGTGTCGAGGCAGCAACCGAGATGCTCGCCGCCTGCCAAAACGCGCTGCCTGCCGACATCGCGATCTTCACTGCAGCCGTGGCCGACTGGCGCGTCGATGCAAGCAGCGTACAAAAGATAAAGAAGCAGGACGGCACCAGCCCCCCAAGCCTCCACCTTGTCGAGAACCCCGACATCTTGCGCACGGTTGCGACGCTGCCCAAGGGACGTCCGGCGCTCGTCATCGGCTTCGCCGCCGAGACACAGGACTTGATCCCGCACGCGCGTGCCAAGCTCGCCCGCAAGGGCTGCGACTGGATCGTGGCCAACGATGTTTCGCCCGCTGAGGGCGTCCTGGGCGGCGACGAGAATACCGTTCACCTCGTGTCAGCAAAGGGCGAGGAAACGTGGCCAAAGCTCACCAAGCAGGAAGTCGCCCGCCGGCTCGTCGAGCGCGTGGTGCATCACTTGGGGGCAGGCAAGCCATGACAGCGCAACCTCTCGTGATCCCTCTCCTGCAGTTGCCCGGCGGCGAAGGCGTACACCCGCCGTTGCAGGCAACAGCTGGCGCAGCCGGTCATGACATTCACGCAGCCGAGGACGTAACACTCGAGCCTGGCAGCTTCCGTGCCATCGCGACCGGCTATGCCATTGCAATCCCGGACGGCTATGAGGGCCAGGTCCGCCCACGGTCGGGCCTTGCGGCACGCCACGGCGTCACGGTCCTCAACGCTCCCGGGACGATCGACGCCGACTACCGCGGCGAAATGAAGATCATCCTGATCAATCACGGTCGCGAAGCGTTCGCGCTGAAGCGAAATGACCGCATTGCCCAGCTGGTGATCGCTCCCGTGACTGTTTCCGTATTTGAACCCGTCGCCCGCCTGCCGGAAACACGGCGTGGCGCCGGCGGGTTTGGCTCAACCGGCATGTGAACCAAGGACGAAAGGTAAGCCGATGCTTCGTTTATCACGCAAAGCCATCCTCGCCCTCGAAGCGGTGGTCGACATCGCGTGCAATGCACGGCCCGAGCCCGTGCAATCAAAGGAAATCATGCGCCGCCAGGGTGTCCCCGACCGGTACCTCGAACAGGTCATGCAGGCGTTGGTGCGGCAGGGCGTCCTGAAGGGCGTCCGTGGCCCACGCGGCGGTTACCGTCTCGCCAAGGAACGCCGCCGCATCACGGCGGGCGAAATCGTCCGTATCGTTGGCGAACTCGAGGTCGCAGAAGAACCCCCTCTCGCAGGCACGTCGGCCATCGGCGAAAAGATAGTCCGGCCAGCCATTGAGCGGGTTCACCTCGACCTTCTGCGCCAGCTCGACGCCATTTCAATCGAGGACCTTTGCGTGCATGCAGAGGAACAGGGCCTCGCCGAGCCTGCGGCACCGCGCGTAGACTTCGCGATCTGACATCACTGCACACAAAGGAACCGGAAAATGACTGCAGAGGAGCATGGCCGCGGCCGGATCTACGACTCCATCGTCGACACGATCGGGAACACCCCTTTGGTGCGCCTCAATCGCCTTTCGAAAGAGGCAAACGCCCGCGCGGACATCCTTCTCAAGCTCGAGTTCTTCAACCCGCTTGCCAGCGTAAAGGATCGCATCGGCGTCTCCATGATCGATGACCTGGAACGCGCAGGCCGTATCAGGCCGGGCACGACGTTGATCGAACCAACCTCGGGCAACACCGGCATCGCCCTCGCCTTCGTGGCCGCAGCCAAGGGCTACCCGCTCATTCTGGTCATGCCCGAGTCCATGTCCATGGAACGGCGCAAGATGCTCCTGCTCCTCGGCGCCCGCCTTGAACTCACGCCCGCCGCCCAGGGCATGCGTGGTGCCGTCGCCCGCGCCCAGGAATTGGCCAAGGAGATCCCGAACGCCATCATCCCGCAGCAGTTCGAAAACCCCGCAAACCCCGCGATCCACGTGCGCACGACAGCACAGGAGATCTGGAACGACACGCAAGGCAAGGTCGACGTGGTCGTATCAGGCGTCGGCACCGGCGGCACGATAACCGGCGTGGGCCGGGCCCTGAAGAAACTCAAGCCGTCCATCAGGATGGTTGCGGTCGAGCCCGAGGACAGCGCCGTGCTCTCCGGCCGCCAGCCCGGGCCGCACAAGATCCAGGGCATAGGCGCAGGCTTTATCCCCGGCATCCTGGACCGGGACATCATCGATGAAATCATCACCATCGGAAATGAGACTGCATTCGCCACAGCCCGCAAGGTTGCAAGGCTCGAGGGCATCCCGGTCGGGATCTCATCGGGAGCCGCCGTCGCCGCAGCGCTGGAGCTCGCGCAGCGATCCGACATGGTCGGCAAGACCATCGTGACGATCATTCCATCATTTGCGGAACGCTATCTGTCGACAGCCCTGTTCGACGGGCTTTGACAATCTAGTCGGGCGTCGGGGCTCCTCAGTTGAAGGTTTCCCCGGCCTCGACCCCCCACAGCCGGCTGCGGTCGACATAGCCCTCATACCCGCGCGAGGAGATCGCGCACCATCGTCCGGAGCAGGACACGACTTTCGCAACAAGCCCTGGCGCCGCATATGCGACGGCACGCGCGTCATCGCGGGGCTCCTTGAGCAGGGGCAGATTGACCCGGCCCATCACCATCACGTTGCGTCGCCCGTCAAGCATGGCCGCCTTGACCCAACCCTTGGCGCCATTGATGTCTTCGATCCTGCGCCAGTTGTAGAACTCCTCGCGGATCCTTACCGGCGTGCCAGCCCGGACATAGGTCCAAAGGATGTCATGCTCGACGCCCGGCCCGCGACGCACATTGACGCGGCTGGCCTTGACGGTCACCCAGCGCGGCACGGGCAGTCCTGTGGCAACGATTGGTGGCGGCACCTTCGTGGCAGGAGCCGGCGAAAGCGCGGCCTGCACCTGCGGGGCTTGTTCCCCGACAGCAACCGATGCAGCAAAGGCTTCGGCTTGCACATACCCCAAGTGACCGGCTAGCGCGGTCACGAGCACCATCAGGACCCGTCGCAAAGTTACCCTCGTACCCGGTCGGCTGCTGACCGCCGTCTCTTATGGTTGAGCTGCTGAATTGATGAGCAATATCAGGGTCAAGGCGCTTAATTTTAGGTTATCGACCCCACGGTTGTTCCGGGTCATTTTTATCTATGAACAGCCTTGCTCCCCTGCTACAGAGAAACGGCCACCCCGTATTGAATTCGACCCATGCCCAACAAGAAACCGCTGGTCATCGTAACGCGCAGGCTGCCGGACGCCATCGAGACCCGGATGCGGGAACTCTTTGACGCCAGGCTGAATGTCGACGACGTGGCCATGACGCGCGAGCAGCTGATCGACGCCGTTCAGCGGGCGGACGTGATCGTGCCAACGGTGACCGACCGCCTGGATGCGCGCATTCTCTCCCGCGCCGGCGAACGGTTGCGGCTCATCGCAAATTTCGGAGCCGGCGTTGACAACATCGACCTCGAGACGGCCCGTGCACGCGGCATTACCGTAACGAATACGCCGGGAGTCCTGACCGAGGACACCGCCGATATCACCATGGCTCTCATGCTCGCAGTGCCGCGACGCATCGTCGAGGGTTCGACGATCATATCGCGCGGCGAATTCAGGGGCTGGTCACCGACCTGGATGCTCGGGCAGCGCCTGACGGGCAAGCGCCTCGGCATCATTGGCATGGGCCGCATTGGCCAGGCCGTGGCGCGAAGGGCAAAGGCGTTCGGCCTCCAGATCCACTATCACAATCGCAAGGCCGTCACCAAAACGATCGAGGACGAACTTGAAGCCACCTACTGGGACAGCCTGGACCAGATGCTGGCCCGCATGGACATTGTCTCTGTGAACTGTCCCCACACACCGGCCACATATCACCTTCTCTCGGCACGGCGGCTGAAACTGATGAAGCCGTCGGCCTTCATCGTGAACACGGCCCGTGGCGAAGTGATCGACGAAAATGCGCTCGCGCGCATGCTCGAGGCGAACGAGATTGCAGGCGCAGGCCTCGACGTGTTCGAGCATGAACCTGCGGTCAACCCCAAGCTCCTGAAACTGCGCAACGTGGTTTTGCTCCCGCACATGGGATCGGCAACCATCGAAGGACGCATCGACATGGGCGAAAAGGTCATCATCAACATCAAGACCTTCGCCGACGGTCACAAGCCGCCTGACCGCGTGCTTGCGGCGATGTTGTGAGCACCCGCCCTCTCCTGCGCGTAAACCCGAAACAGGCCGCCCGCTTGAAGAGCGGCGTGCCGTGGGTCTACTCGAACGAAGTCATCATGGACCGGGCAGCAAAGTCATTGGCGCCCGGATCGCTCGTCGACGTCGTGGGCGAGCACGGCAGCCAGTTCGGCACGGCGACATTCAATCCTCACAGCCTGATTGCGGCGCGCATCCTGTCGGCAACACCGTCAGCCGTGATCGACGCCGGTTTCTTTGCAAGCCGGTTCCGCGCGGCGCGTGCGCTCCGCGACAGGCTGATCGGCAAGCCGTTCTACAGGCTCATCCACGCCGAGGCTGACGGATGTCCGGGACTGGTGGTGGATCGTTTTGACAATGTCCTCGTCGCCCAGTCCGGAACGGCGGGCATGGACAGGCTTGAGCGCCAATGGAGCGAAGCACTCGTTCAGGTCTTCGCGCCACGCGCACTGTTCATCAAGAACGATGCCCCTTCCCGCGCGTACGAAGGACTGACCGAAGACATCCGCTGCGCCATGGGCGACGCCGACACACAGGCCTCGGTCGAGGAAGGCGAAGTCCATCACCGCTTTGCGCCGCTCGATGCGCAGAAGACAGGATGGTATTTCGACCAGCGCGATAACCGCCAGTTTCTCGTCAACCTGTCTGCAGGCCAGCGCCTGCTTGATGCGTTCAGCTACACAGGCGCCCTCGGGTTGGCTGCCTCGAAGCACGGCGCGGCGAATGTCGTGATGCTCGATTCCTCTGCCCCGGCGCTCGACCGGGCCTTGGCAACAATGCACGACAATGGCCTCTCTGGTTCCATCGAGGCCCGGCGGTGCGACGCCATGCAGGAACTGGAAGCCATGGGACCACGAGGTGATCGCTTTGACATCGTCTCGTGCGACCCGCCGCCATTCGTTCGCGCCCGGAAAGACCTTGAATCTGGCGCGCGCGGCTACCGCAAGC
>JBILGJ010000008.1:0-18642 GCA_044351125.1 Micropepsaceae bacterium | reverse complement strand
ACCGACGATGCACCGGCGCTGGCCGCGCTGCATGCGTCCTCTTTCGAGGACATTTGGGGTCGGGAGTCGTTTGAAACGCTGCTCGGGCGAGCGCAGGTCGTCGGGCTCAAGGCGATGGTAAACGGGGGGCCCATTGGCGGCTTCATCTTGACGCAAGTCATTGCCGATGAGGCAGAAATCCTGACGTTCTGTGTCGATCCCGCGTTGCGCCGGACCGGTGTCGGGCGTTTGCTGCTTGCAACGGTCTGCGAGGCGCTGCGCGCCCGCGGAGCGCTGAGTGTTTTCCTCGAAGTCTCGGAAGGAAATACCGCAGCGCGCACACTCTATGCAAAATCTGGTTTTTCAGAGATCGGACGGCGCAGGGCGTATTATCGGGACAGCGGTTCGCCGCAGGGGGCGATGGACGCGCTTGTCATGAAGAAGCCGCTTGCCGTGTAGACGGTTTGGCGCGGCCGTACTATGCATTGGTGTCAAAGAAGCGCGGACCAGTGAATCATGGATCGTATCGAGAAGCTCTGTATCGAGAAGGGGTTGCGGATGACCGGGCAGCGCCGCGTCATTGCGCGCGTTCTGTCCGAGGCGGAGGACCATCCTGATGCCGAGGAGCTGCACAGGCGTGCGGCCTCGATCGACCCCCATATCAGCATCGCCACCGTCTACAGGACCGTCCGGCTGCTGGAGGAGGCGGGCATCCTGGAACGCCACGATTTTCGCGATGGTCGTTCCCGCTACGAGGAAGTTCCGGATGAGCATCATGACCATCTGATCGACGTGCAGACGGGCCGGGTCATTGAGTTTCACGACGACCAGATCGAGGAGTTGCAGCGGCTTGTTGCAGAGAAGCTTGGCTATCGTCTTGTCGACCACCGGCTGGAACTTTATGGCGTGCCGCTGAATTCAGCGTCCGGCGACGCCAAACTGAAGTCCCGGAAATAGTAGTCCGCCCATGCTTTTCATGCAGACGCTTCGCGGCTTCGGGATTGCCATCGGGTTCGTTGTGCTGACGGCGGCCTTCGTGCCGGTGCAGTGGCTTGCCCTGCGCTTCAAGTCGTCACTCGCCGACACGCTGCCGGTGGCTTTTGCGCGCGGTCTGTGCGCACTGATCGGCATTCGCGTCGAAACGTTTGGCCGGCCATGTCGCGAAAAGGGGGTGCTGCTTGCCTGCAACCACACCTCTTATCTGGACATGCCGGTTCTTGCGGCTGTTACACCTGTCTGCTTCGTCGCCAAGGCAGAGGTCGGCCGCTGGCCCTATTTCGGCACGCTCTCGCGACTGGTGCGCACGGTGTTCGTCGAACGCGAACGGCGCAGCAAGGCGGGGGAGCAACGCGATGCCATCCAGGAGCGCCTGGAGGCGGGTGGAACGATCGTGCTGTTCCCTGAAGGCACGTCGAATGATGGCAACCGCGTGCTTGGCTTCAAGAGCTCGCTGCTCGGTTCTGCCAACTCCATGGTTATGGACGCCAATGGCAAACCCAGGCGGGTCCTGGTGCAGCCTGTGTCACTCGCCTATACGCGGCTGCACGGCATGCCGATGGGACGGGAATTCCGACCTTTTTTTGCCTGGTATGGCGACATGGAGCTGGTCCCGCATCTGTGGCAGGCGTTCTGCCTCGGGCCCATCGACGTGATGGTCCACTACCATCCGCCCCTGACGATCGACCAGTTCCCCTCACGCAAGGAGCTGACCGCCGAGTGCGAGCGGCTTGTGGCTTCCGGGGTCACCCACGCCCTTTCCGGTCGTCCGGGGGCCGTCGGGCCGGCCTATGAGGACGAGCCCATAGCGACAGCCCCCATCCAGGACCGCCATGGGCGGGATTTCGATTAAGCTTGAGTTCAGCGGGGCTTTCACCCATAAGTCGCGCCGTTTTTGAGGTTTCAGGGCGAAGACTGCCGGCCGGCCGTGACGCAGAAAATCTTCATCAAGACCTATGGTTGCCAGATGAACGAGTATGACTCCGCACGCATGGCGGACGTCATGGCTCCCCATGGGTTTGTCCGCGCGGAAACGCCGGAAGACGCTGACCTCGTGATCCTGAACACGTGCCACATCCGGGAAAAGGCCTCGGACAAGGTCTATTCAGAGCTGGGGCGACTGCGCGCACTCAAGACCTCCCGTGCAGATGCTGGACGACAGATGATCGTCGCCGTTGCGGGCTGTGTCGCGCAGGCCGAAGGCGAGGAGATGCTGCGTCAGGCCCCTGTTATCGACATTGTAGTGGGGCCGCAGGTCTATCACCGCCTGCCTGAAATGGTTGCGCGGGCGCAGACGCGAAAGCGCGTGGTCGATACCGAATTCCCGGCCGTCGACAAGTTCGATGCCCTGCCAGAGGCGCGCCAGGTCGAGGGACCGTGCGCATTTCTCACGATCCAGGAAGGGTGTGACAAGTTCTGCACTTTCTGCGTGGTGCCCTATACGCGCGGTGCGGAGTACTCGCGGCCTGTCCGTCAGATCGAGGCGGAGGCGCGGAACCTAGTCCAGAGTGGCGTACGAGAGATCACGCTGCTCGGGCAGAACGTGAATGCCTATCACGGCGATGATGGTTCGGGCGGAGAGTGCGGCCTGGGCGGACTGGTCGACATCCTGTCACGCATCGATGGCCTTGAACGCGTCCGTTACACGACCAGCCATCCACGAGACATGGACGATGCGCTGATCGACGCGCATCGCCTGAACGCAAAGCTGATGCCGTTCCTGCATCTGCCGGTACAGTCCGGGTCGGACAGGATCCTGGCTGCCATGAACCGGGGTCACACGCGGGCGATGTATGTCGACCTTGTGGCCCGCATTCGTGCCGCGCGTCCTGATATTGCGCTGTCATCGGACTTCATTGTTGGGTACCCCGGCGAGACTGACGAGGATTTCGAGCAGACGATGGACCTGATCCGGACCGTCGGTTTTGCCCAGTCATTTTCCTTCAAGTATTCGCCACGACCTGGCACCCCTGCGTCGGCCGAGCGCAAGCAGGTGCCGGAGGAAACGAAAGCCCGACGGCTCGAGATGCTTCAGGCCGAACTTGGTGCACAGATGCGCCGGTTCTTCGAGTCATGCGTGGGTCGAAGGTTCGACATCCTGCTCGAGAAGCCCGGCCGGTATCCCGGCCAGATGATAGGGCGCAGCCCGTATCTGCAGAGCGTGAATGTTGTGGCGCCTGATGCCCGTATTGGTGACTTCGTCACGGTCGACATCATCGCGGCGCTCCCGAACAGCCTGAAGGGTGAACTTGCGGGTTGCAGTGTCAGAAGGCAGGTTGGAAAACATTGACGTTCAAATCAAAGCGACAGATCCACAGCGGTCAGGCGACACAAGTCGAATTCGATGACAATTCCGTGCTGGCTCGCATTGTTGGGCCGCACAACCTGCACCTGTCGGAGATCGAGCGCCGACTTGAGATCTCGATTGTCCATCGGGGCAACAGGCTTGTCCTGCAGGGACCTTCCACGTCGCGTGCGCATGGATCGCAGGTGCTGCGCGACCTTTATGCCTATGCGCTGGCCGGCCACGAGATTTCCTCGAGTGATGTCGAGCGCGCCATCAACCTGGGGCTTGGATCGGAATCCGTCGCGGCCAAGTCTGGCGTGTTTGCCACGCCGAAGCGCGTCATATCTGCCCGCACGCCGGGGCAGGCGCGGTACCTTGAGGCGCTGACCCATCACGATCTCGTTTTGGGCATTGGCCCCGCCGGCAGCGGCAAGACCTATCTTGCGGTGGCCGCAGGCGTGGCGCTGCTGTCGCGCGGCGCGGTTGACCGGCTGATCCTTTCCCGTCCGGCCGTCGAGGCTGGCGAGAGGCTTGGCTTCCTGCCGGGCGACATGAAGGAGAAGGTCGATCCCTATCTGCGCCCTCTCTACGATGCGCTGCATGACATGTTGCCGGGCGACCAGATCCAGCGCCGCCTGGATGAGGGCGTGATCGAGGTTGCGCCGCTTGCCTTCATGCGCGGGCGCACGCTGTCGCATTGCTATGTGATCCTTGACGAAGCCCAGAACACGACACCCCAGCAGATGAAGATGTTCCTGACGCGGCTTGGCGAGGGTTCGCGCATGGCGGTCACGGGTGATCCCACGCAAACCGACCTTGCTGCCGGGCAGATGTCCGGGCTTGCCGAGGCGCGTGACGTGCTGGCCGGGGTCGAGGGGGTTGCGACGGTTGAACTCCAGGAAGAGGACGTGGTGCGCCATCCAATGGTCCGCCGGATCGTCCGTGCCTATGCCGCGCATGACCGGCTCAAGTCTGGCTCGCCGGGCGGACGGCGGACTCCGGGCTGACATCCATGGCGCGCGGTGCGGTCAAGACGGAGATCCTGATCGAGGATGTGGCGTGGCGGGCGGCATGGCCAACGCTGCGGGCCGACATCCGGGCGCTTGTGAAATACGTTTCCGGGTCGCAGGCCATGCAGGGTTCCGCGCGGGCAGGGCAGTTCGTTGTCGTCCTTGCCGGTGACCTTCGTCTGCATGACCTCAACAAGCGGTTTCGGGGCAAGGACAAGCCAACCAATGTCCTTTCGTTTCCTGACCCTGATGCGCCTTTTGGCGGCATTGCGCTGTCCGTTGAGACTATCCGGCGCGAGGCGAGGGTGCAGGGCAAGCCCTTCGTTAACCATGCCAAGCACATGATTGTACACGGTTTTTTGCACTTGCTTGGGTTTGATCACCAGCGGATGAAAGACGCCCGCTTGATGGAGGGCCTCGAAACCGCCATCCTTGCATCCATGAGCATCCCTGATCCCTACAAAGCCAAGGGTCGCCCCCGTGCCTGACCCATCGGCAGGGCCATTGCCCGGCGCAAAGCCTGTTGAACACACCCGAACCACGTCCTGGCCCACGGCGCTGGTCATGCTTGTGAACCGGCTCCTGAGGCGTCGGGACGAGTCCGCACAGCTGCGCGAAAGCCTTGAAGAGGTCATCGAGCAAAGCGAGGCCGAGGACCGGCCGCTTGCCCGCGAAGAGCGATCGATGATGCTCAACATTCTCCAGTTTGGGGAATTGACCGTTGCCGACATCATGGTGCCCCGGGCCGACATCATTGGGGTGGAGGCCAGCACGACGCTGGATGCGCTGGCGCGGATTTTCCGCGATGCGCAGCATTCGCGTCTGCCCGTGTACCGGGAGTCGCTCGACCATCCGGTTGGCATGGTCCACATCAAGGACCTGATCGGGCTTGCCGTGCCGGAGAGCGAGGGCGTGCCTCATCCCAAGACCATCCAGGACATCCGGCGCGACGTGCTGTTCGTGCCGCCATCCATGCCTGTCGTGAACCTGCTCGTGAAGATGCAGTCCACCCGTGTTCATCTGGCGCTCGTGATCGACGAATATGGTGGAACGGACGGGCTTGTTTCAATCGAGGACATCGTCGAGCAGATCGTTGGCGACATTGAGGACGAGCACGATACCGACGAGACGCAGACGGTGGTGCCGCGTGGACCAGGCGAGTTTGACGCGAGTGCGCGTACCGACCTTGAGGAGCTGGAGAAGCTGGTCGGCTTCAGCCTTGCGGATGAAGCCAAGGCTGAGGAAATCGACACGCTTGCCGGGCTTGTGTTCTCGCTTGTCAGCCGCGTGCCGCAGCGCGGAGAGATCGTGAAGCATCCTGCGGGCGTGGAATTCGAGGTCCTCGAGGCCGATCCCCGCCGCCTGCGCCGCTTGCGCGTGCGCGTTGTCCGCACCTCCAATGTGGATCCTGCCGCATCCGGCGATGCTCCGGGTGTGCGCGTGCCTGCCGAGGCCGATGGCTAGTTTGCTTGCGGAGCTTCAGCGCTTTCCCGGCCTAGCGCATCATTTTCAGGGGCTGCGTGGTCGACCACGCATGCTTGTTGCTGCGGGAGCGGGCGCCGCGTCGGCGCTTGGCTTCGCGCCGCTGCACTTGTGGCCTCTCTGGTTCCTTGCCATTCCCGTGCTTGCATGGATCCTCGATGGGGCAAGGCAGGATCATCCGCGCTCAGCCTTTCTTGCAGGCTGGGCCTTCGGGTTTGGGCAGTTTCTCGTTGGAATGCACTGGATCGGCTATCCGTTTGTTGTGGACATGGACCGACACGCCTGGATGCTTCCGTTCGTGGTCCCTCTTTTTCCCGCGGGGCTCGCCATATTCTGGGGCCTTGGCGCGCTTGCGGCGCGATTGCTCCACGTTCATGGGCCCGGACGCGTGCTTGTGCTGGCCTGCCTGATCGCGCTTGCCGAGTGGTTGCGGGGGCACGTGCTGACCGGCCTGCCATGGAACCTGCCAGGGTATGTGTGGACCGGCTCCGACATCATGATCCAGACGGCTTCGGTTTATGGCGTCTACGGGCTCAGCCTGATCACGCTTCTTGCTGCGCTGGCGCCCGCGGCCGTTGTCAACGCCGATGGGTCGCCGCTCGCGCGTGGCTGGTGGCTTGCGTTGTGCGGAATTGGCATCGTTGCCGGTCTTTGGCTCTTCGGGGCCCTGAGGGTTCCCGCGGGCGCGGTCCCGATTGTCGAGAATGTGCAACTGCGCCTCGTGCAGCCCAATGTCCCGCAGCACGAAAAGTGGAATCCGGAGCTGACCATCCGCAACTGGGAGCAGCTCGTCCGACTGACGGCCCAGCCAGGCCTTGGCCAGAACAGCATCGTGGTATGGCCCGAAGCTGCGCCGCCCTTCATGCTGCTCACGACAGATGGCGCGCTTGAGGCGGTTGCAGCCTTGCTGCCTGACAATGCCGTGCTCCTGACCGGCACGCAGCGCGCCGAGCGCGGCGAGACAAACCGATACTTCAACAGCATGGCGGCGGTCGATGGCACGGGGCGCGTGCTTGCGACCTATGACAAGTCACATCTGGTCCCGTTCGGCGAATATCTTCCGCTTTTCGAATTGCTTCAACCGCTCGGGATCACGCAACTCACCGGCATGCATGGCGGTTTTTCGCAAGGCGAAGGCGTGCGAACGATCCGGGCTCCCGGCCTGCCGTCATTCGGCGTACTCATCTGCTACGAAATCATCTTTCCTGCTGCGGTGGTCGAGCAAGGCGCGCGCCCCCAATGGTTGGTCAACATGACCGATGACTCGTGGTTTGGCCCATGGGCTGGGCCCTACCAGCATCTCGACATTGCTCGGGTCCGTGCGGTCGAGGAGGGTCTTGCCGTTGCGCGCGCAGCAAATACCGGGGTTTCTGCAGTCATCGACCCTTATGGACGAATCATCACGTCACTTGGGCTGGGCGAAGCCGGTGTTGTGGACGCATCTCTACCCGGTGCGATTGAGCCCACGATTTATTCCTTCGCCGGAGACGCGATTTTTTTCCTTCTGCTGATCATTTTTGCCTTTGCTGGCTTTGTTTTTCGCGGCCTACCTCTTAAAGGCAGTTGACCATCACGGCCGCATCCTTTTATGTGACGTGTATTGAGACCGGATGACTACTGGGGGTCGCTTGGTTTCCAAGACCGTTCGCGAGGGGCGCGGCGGGCATGACCTCCATGAATCCTTTCTGGCGTTGCGTTCGCCAGGACTCAACCATAGCGGGGGCAAGGCCACCAATCATAGGTGGCTGCCAATAACGACGTTCAATCGTTGACGTTCTGTCTGGGCTGCTGGTGGCTTCAGGCATGCGTCGTGTCGTACAAAGGAGTCCCCCCTTGGCCAAGAAGCAACCCTCATCTGTTGACGCCCACGTTGGTAGCCGCGTTCGCCTGCGCCGCATGCTCATTGGCATGAGCCAGGAAAAGCTCGGCGAGCTGCTGGGCCTTACGTTTCAGCAAGTGCAGAAGTACGAGAAGGGCGCGAACCGCATCGGTGCGAGCCGCCTCTATGACATCGCCACCATTCTCGGCGTGCCGGTGTCCTATTTCTTTGACGATATCTCGGCCGACCAGGGCGTCCGCCGCACAAACGGGCAGTCCCCGGCTGTGGATATCGAGGCTGGTCCTTACATGATGGAATTCCTTTCCAGCGCGGAAGGCTTCCAGCTGGTGCGTGCCTTCACAAAGATCACGGATCCGCGGGTGCGCAAGCGCATGCTGGACCTCGTGAAGTCGCTGACCGGCGACGAAGAGGCAGCATTCCCGGATTTCCGCGTCGTCGAGTTGCGTGAAGCGCAACGCGCTTGACGTAACCGGCTATCCTTGAGAGAAAGCCGCGCTTTTCGCGTTCGCGATCAGCGCGGCTTTTTCATTATCCGGCAGCAAAGACATGTCATCCCGCAAAAATTACCTGTTCACCAGCGAGTCCGTCTCCGAAGGTCATCCGGACAAGGTCTGCGACCGGATTTCGGATTCAATCGTCGACCTGTTCCTCAAGCACATGCCAGAGGCCCGCGTGGCACTGGAAACGCTTGCGACCACGAACCGCGTCGTTCTGGCCGGCGAGGTGCGCGGCCCAGAGGCGGTTGGACACGAGCAGATGATCGAGACCGCCCGCATGGCGATCAAGGACATTGGCTATGACCAGGAAGGCTTCGACTGGCGCAAGGCCCGGATCGAGTGCCTGGTCCACGCTCAGTCCGCGGACATCGCGCAGGGCGTCGATGCGGCGGGCAACAAGGACGAGGGTGCGGGCGACCAGGGCATCATGTTCGGTTACGCCTGCCGCGAGACCGACGAACTCATGCCTGCGCCGATCCATTATTCCCACCGGATCCTGAAGGCGCTGTCTGATGCTCGCCGCTCGGGCAAGGCCAAGGAGTTGCTGCCCGACGCCAAGAGCCAGGTGACCCTGCAGTATGAGAACGGCAAGCCCGTTCGCGCGACCAAGATTGTCGTCTCGACGCAGCATGTCGAGGGGCTTGACCAGAAGGATGTCCGCGCGATCGTGAAGCCTTATGTCGAGGCCACAATGCCGCAAGGCTGGATGTGCCCGGACGATGGCCTTTTCGTCAATCCAACCGGTCGTTTCGTTATCGGTGGTCCGGATGGTGACACGGGCCTTACGGGCCGCAAGATCATCGTGGATACGTACGGCGGTGCCGCTCCGCACGGTGGCGGTGCGTTCTCGGGCAAGGATCCGACGAAGGTTGACCGGTCGGCTGCCTATGTTGCCCGCTACCTGGCCAAGAACGTTGTCGCTGCCGGTCTGTCTGAGCGCTGCACGATCCAGATTTCCTATGCGATTGGCGTTGCCGACCCGATGTCGTTCTATGTCGACCTGCACGGTACCGGGCGGGTGGACGAGGCGAAGCTGGAAAAGGCCCTGCCCGAAATGGTGAGCCTGAAGCCGCGCGGGATCCGCGAGCATCTCCAGCTCAATCGTCCGATCTATGCGCGCACCTCTGCCTATGGCCATTTCGGCCGGGCGGCTGAAGCTGATGGTGGGTTCTCTTGGGAGCGCACGGACCTTGTTGCGCAGCTGAAGAGCCTGTTCGCCTGACGGATCCGAACGGGAGACGCAGCGAGCTTCATGGGCGGCGCAAGGGTAGGCCGCTCAGCGCACTGCAGCAGTCGCTACTTGGCGATGTGCTGCCCCGCGTTGGCTTACCGGAGGGACCGCTTGATCCGGCGGCCCTCTTTCCCGGCGCGACATCGCTGGCGCTCGAGGTTGGTTTCGGCGGGGGCGAGCATCTGGCTTCACAGGCCGTAGCGCATCCGCAAACAGGGTTCATCGGGTGCGAGCCTTTCGAGAATGGCGTTGCCAAGCTGCTTACGCAGGTCCGCGCGCGAGGGCTGTCGAATGTCAGGGTGCACCCGGACGATGCGCGTGACATCCTGGCGCGGCTGCCGGACGCCAGCCTGTCTGTCCTGTTTGTGCTGTTCCCGGATCCCTGGCCCAAATTCCGGCATCACAAGCGACGTTTCATCCAGGCGCGAACGCTGGACGAAATTGCCCGTATCCTGAAGTTCGGGGGTGAACTGCGCGTGGCTACAGACCACCCCGATTATGCCCAATGGGCGCTCATGCATCTCATGGGTGACCGTCGTTTCGAATGGGCTGCCGCATCTGCGGCGGATTGGCGCGTGCGGCCGGCCGATTGGGTTGCCACGCGCTACGAGCAGAAGGCTATCGCTGCCGGACGAAGTTGCGTTTACCTCAGATTTTTCCGGGTCTGAGCCAGCTTTTGTCCTTGGATTGGCAGTTGGCATCCTGTAAGACACGCTCGATTTCCCGGACAAGATGAGCTTGTTCGCTGGCTGACCGAAAGGACAGCCCGGCGCGAGAGCCTTTTGTCCGGATAGCGGACCGGACCATGGCAAGACGCGCCACAGAGCTTGAGCACCTGATTGCACCCATCGCGGAAGCGCTGGGCTATTCGCTCGTTCGCGTGCGGCTTACCGGTGCGGTGCGGCCGACGCTCCAGGTCATGGCTGAACTGCCGGACGGGTCTATGCCGATCGAGGATTGTGCGCGCCTGAGCGGGGCGATCTCGGCTGCCTTCGAGCAAGAGGATCCCATCGAGAGCGAGTATGTGCTCGAGGTTTCGTCGCCTGGGATCGATCGTCCGCTGACGCGGCGGCGTGACTTCCAGGATTACAGCGGACACGAGGCGAAGCTTGACCTGGTTGCGCCTGTCGATGGCCGCAAGAGGATCAAGGGCACCCTGCGCGGGCTGCGCGGTGACGACGTGCTCATCGAGACCGAAACCGGCCCCCAGCGGGGCCGCAGCGAACTGTCCATCCCCTATGGCTCCATCGGCGAGGCAAAGCTTTTGTTGACCGACGCGTTGATCGAGCAGGATCTCAAGCGAAGAAAACAGGCCGGGAAGCCGGCGAAACCGAGGTAACGAACATGGCTGTCAGTGCAAACAGGCTCGAACTGCTGCAGATCGCGGATGCGGTCGCCAGGGAAAAATCGATCGACAAGCAGATCGTGATCGCTGCCATGGAAGAGGCCATCACAAAGGCTGCAAAGTCACGCTATGGCCAGGACAACGAGATCACGGCCGAGATCGACCCGAAGACGGGCGAGACGCGGCTCAACCGCAAGCGGTCTGTTGTAGACAAGGTCGAAAACGAGGCGACTGAAATCACGATTGACGAGGCGCTGAACCACAATCCGGCCGCCGAGGTTGGGGACGTGATCCTTGATCCCCTGCCGCCGATCGACTTTGGCCGCATCGCCGCGCAGGCTGCCAAGCAGGTCATTTTCCAGAAGGTGCGCGACGCAGAGCGCGAGAAGCAGTACGACGAGTACAAGGACCGCGTGGGCGAAATCGTGCATGGCACGGTCAAGCGCGTCGAGTATGGCAATGTCGTCGTCGACCTGGGCCGCGGCGAGGCGTTCGTGCGCCGCGACGAACTTCTGCCCCGTGAGACATTCCGCACGGGCGACCGCATCCGTGCCTATATCTACGACGTGCGGCGCGAAGCGCGTGGGCCGCAAATCTTTCTGTCGCGTACGCATACCCAATTCATGGCAAAGCTGTTCGCGCAGGAGGTTCCGGAGATCTATGACGGGATCGTCGAGATCCGGTCGGTCGCGCGAGATCCCGGGTCGCGTGCCAAGATCGGGGTGATCTCGAAGGATTCCTCGATCGATCCGGTTGGCGCCTGCGTGGGCATGCGCGGAAGTCGCGTGCAGGCCGTGGTGCAGGAGTTGCAGGGCGAGAAGATCGACATCATCCCCTGGTCGCAGGACGCGGCTAACTTTGTCGTCAATGCACTGGCTCCTGCCGAAGTTTCGAAGGTCGTGCTGGACGACGACGCGCACCGCATCGAGGTTGTGGTGGGCGACGACCAGCTATCGCTGGCGATCGGCCGGCGCGGACAGAACGTGCGTCTTGCCTCGCAGCTGACCGGCTGGCAAATCGACATCCTGACGGAGGCTGAGGAATCCGAGCGCCGCCAGGAGCAGTTCCGCAAGCGTACGGACCTGTTCATGAACGCGCTCGATGTCGACGAGACGCTCGCGCAGCTTCTTGCGTCCGAGAACTTCTCGGCGGTCGAAGACCTTGCCTATGTGGTCACGGAGGAGTTGGCCGAGATCCAGGGCATTGGCGAGGAGACGGCAAACGAGCTTCAGCGCCGGGCCCTTGAGTATCTCGAGCGCCAGAACGAGGCCTTCGACACGAAGCGTCGCGAGCTGGGCGTGGATGACGCGATCCTTAAAGTCGAGGGCGTGACGCCGGCCATGGCAGCCGCACTGGGTGAGGGTGGGGTCAAGACGCTTGAGGACCTGGCCGGGTGCGCCACGGATGATCTCGTCGGCTGGAACGAGACCGTCAACGGCGAGCGCAAGCACTTTGCCGGCATGCTGGAGAGCCTCGGGATAGCTGCCGATGATGCCAATGCGATCATCATGGCGGCGCGCATTGCAGCCGGGTGGGTCGATGCGCCTGCGGCACCAGCGGCGCCGGAGGGCGATGCCTAGTGGCAAGCACCCGGGCGATGCCGCGCAAGAACGCAGACGACGAGGGGGTCGAAGGCTCCCTTCGCCGTTGCATCGCTTCTGGGGAGACGATGGCGCCGGAGCGCATGGTACGCTTTGTCGTCGGGCCTGAGGGCGAGGTGGTGCCGGATATCGCGCACAAGCTTCCGGGCCGCGGTTATTGGGTTGCTGCGTCGCGCGTCCATCTGCAGCGTGCGGTCGAGCGCGATGCGTTCTCGAAGGCGGCTAAGTCAAAAGTGGCGGTTCCGGCCGACCTTGCTGAGCGTGTCGAGGTGCTGATCGTTGCCCGGCTCGGGGATCTTCTGGGGCTTGCGCGGCGTGCGGGGCTGCTCATTCTGGGTTTTGCCAAGGTGGAGCCGTTGCTCAAATCGCAGCCGGGGCGTATCGCCGCATTGGTCGAAGCGTCCAATTCCGGCGGGGCGGATCGCGGCAAGCTGATCGGAATTGCTCGCAGAAACCCGGGTATCCGGGTTGTGGGATGCCTGACGGATCAGGAAATCGGCGTGGCGCTGGGCCGCGAAAATGTGATACACGCATGCTTGAGCCATGGTCCGCTTGCCGATCGGTTTTTGTCCGAGGCTGAGCGGCTTGGCGGCTTCCGCGCGTTGTGTCCAGCCGAGTGGGACGTGGCTTCGCACCGCGAGGGCGACGGCGTTTGAATGTATGTTTTTTCCGATTACCCAAGACAAGGGATTGAAAGGCGCGCATGACTGACAAAAAGACTCCAGATGGCGACAAGACACTGCATGCCTCTGGTGCGCCCAAAACCCTGTCCGTGAAGCGTCCGGAAACGGGCGTGGTCCGCCAGGCTTTCAGCCATGGCCGCTCGAAAGCCGTCGTGGTCGAGATCAAGCGGCCGACGGTGGTCCGCCCGGCCGGGAAGGCCGAACAATCCAAGACATCATCGCCTGGTGCGGCCGAAACGGCCAAGGCTGACGTGGCGGCGACGCCCGCCCCGGCGCCAGCGCCGTCTGCAAAGCCCGCGAAGCCAGCGCCGATCCAACCCAAGCAGGGCGGGATGGTGCTGCGTACGCTCACCGAGGAAGAAAAGGAAGCTCGCCTGCGTGCGCTGAAGGATGCGCGCATTGCAGAGGAAGAGGAGCGTCGTCGCGCCCAGGAAGAAGCCAAGCGCCGGGCGGAAGAGGACGAGCGCCTTGCCAAGGAGCGCGAGGCTGCCGTCAAGCGCAAGGCAGAAGAAGACACGCGGCGCATCGCTGAAGAGGAAACGCGTCGGAAGGCCGACGTTGATGCCCGTCGGCGTGCCGAACCTGCGGAAGAAGCGCCAACCGCGCCGATCGTGAAACCCATCTCGCGCGGGCCTTCGGCTGCAGGGCCCCGGCCTGCGCGTCCTGCTGGTGCGCCTGGTGCGCGGCCTGCGGGTCCCGGTACAGGCCCGAGGCCTGCCGGCGGTGCTCCGGGTGCCGGTGGGCGCGGTGCCCCGTTTCCGGCTGGCGGACGTGGTGCACCGCCCCCGACGGGCCTGCAGGGGCCTGTAAGGCGCCCTGGACAGGGTGATGATGATGATGGCCGGCGTCGCGCCGGTGGCAAGGGCGTGCCGCCCAAGCCGGTGTCGGCACCGCGCAAGGGAGGCGACGACCGACGCACTGGCAAGCTTTCGGTTGTCACGGCGCTCGACGAGCAGGAGCGCGTGCGCTCGATTGCCGCCTACAAGCGGCATGTGCAGCGGGCTCAGCGCGCGCAGCTTGGCATCAAGGGCAACAATGATGCGCCACAGAAGATTGTCCGGGATGTTGTCATTCCGGAGTCGATCACGGTGCAGGAGCTTGCCAACCGCATGGCGACGCGTGCGGTCGACATCATCAAGAGCCTGATGAAGCAGGGGCAGATGGTGACGATCAACACGTCGCTCGACGCGGACACGGCGCAATTGATTGCGGAAGAATTCGGCCACTCCGTCAAGCGTGTCGCCGAGTCCGACGTTCTCGAAGGGCTTGCCGGCGACGAGGACACGGACGAGGCGCTGGTGCCTCGCGCGCCGGTTGTTACCGTCATGGGCCACGTGGACCATGGCAAGACGTCGTTGCTGGACGCGCTGCGATCGACTGACGTCGCCGCTGGCGAGGCTGGCGGTATTACCCAGCATATCGGCGCCTACCAGGTGACACTACCGTCGCGGCAGAAGATCACGTTCCTCGACACGCCAGGCCACGCGGCGTTCACCGCCATGCGTGCACGCGGCGCAAAGGTCACGGACATCGTTGTGCTCGTCGTTGCTGCCGATGACGGCGTCATGCCGCAGACGATCGAAGCGATCAATCACGCCAAGGCTGCAAAGGTTCCGATCATTGTTGCAATCAACAAGATCGACAAGCCGGGCGGCCAGCCCGATCGTGTGCGCAACGAGTTGCTCAGCCACGAGATCGTTCTTGAATCGATGGGTGGCGACACGCTCGCGGTCGAGGTGTCGGCGACGAAGCGCATCAACCTCGACAAGCTCGAGGAGGCGATCCTGCTGCAGGCGGAAGTGCTTGACCTGAAGGCCAATCCCCATCGCCAGGCCGCTGGTGCGATCGTAGAAGCGAAGCTCGACAAGGGCCGCGGTCCGGTTGCAACGGTGCTGGTGCAACGTGGCACGATCAAGGTCGGTGACATCGTCGTTGCCGGTGCCGAGTGGGGCCGCGTGCGCGCACTTGTCAACGAGCGTGGCGAGCAGGTCCAGAGCGCTGGCCCGTCCGAACCGGTGGAGATCCTGGGTCTTTCGGCCCCGCCGGAAGCTGGTGACGACTTTGCCGTGGTCGACAACGAGGGTCGCGCCCGCGAGGTTGCCGATTTCCGCGCTCGCAAGAAGAAGGAGCTCCGCTCGCGTGCCGTGGGCCGCGCATCGCTCGACCAGGTGCTTGCTGCCAAGGGTCAGGGCGAGGCGAAGATCCTGCCGCTCGTGGTCAAGTCCGACGTGCAGGGTTCTGTGGAAGCGATCTCGGCTGCGCTGTCGCAGCTGTCCACGTCGGAAGTGAAGGCGCAGGTGCTGCATGCCGGCGTCGGCGGTGTCACGCAAAGCGACATCATCCTGGCGCGTGCCTCTGGTGCGCCGATCATCGCCTTCAATGTCCGCGCCACGGCCGAGGCCCGCGACATGGCCAAGCGCGATGGTGTGGAGATCCGGTACTACTCGATCATCTACAACATCATCGATGACATCCGGGCCGCGATGTCGGGCCTGCTGGCGCCTACGCTGCGCGAGAACTTCCTCGGTTATGCGGAAATCCTCGAGGTCTTCAACATCACGAAGGTTGGCAAGGTTGCCGGCTGCCGCGTGACCGAGGGCAAGGTGTTGCGTGGCAACAAGGTTCGTCTGCTGCGTGACAATGTCGTCATTCACGAGGGAACCCTCTCGACGCTCAAGCGCTTCAAGGACGAGGTCAAGGAAGTTGTCGTCGGCCAGGAGTGCGGCATGGCTTTCGAGAGCTACCAGGACATCCAGAAGGGTGACCAGATCGAGTGCTTCGAGGTCGAGACCATCAAGCGCACACTCTAGCCCACGTGTCCGCGTCGAGCGGATGACGAGGGGCGGGCCTGACATCAGGTTCGCCCCGGTCACCTTGAGGAATTGGTGCCAGGATGGCCCGGAAACCCAATCGACCACCAACCGGCAGTGGACCCAGCCAGCGGCAATTGCGGGTTGGCGAGGAGATACGTCACATCCTTGCCGGGATCCTGATGCGGGGGGAATTGCGAGACCCGGCGCTTGCCGGTGCTTCCGTGACCGTTTCTGAAGTCCGGATCAGCCCTGACCTCAAGAATGCGACTGCATTTGCCATGCCTTTGGGTGGTGAGAAGCTCGAGCCCGTGCTTGAGGGGCTCAACCGGTCTGCGCCCTATCTTCGGTCGCAGGTGGCAAAGCTTCTGCAGCTGCGCCATGCGCCCGTTCTGCATTTTGTGGCGGACCGTTCCTTCGACGAAGCCCATCACATCGAGGAGATCCTGCGGTCCGAGAAGGTAGCCCGCGACCTGCAACATACGGACGAAGAGCTGAAGCCTGACGACGGTGACGATGGCGAAGCGAAAGGGTGAACCGGTCCATGGCTGGCTTGTTTTGAACAAGTCCAGCGGGATCACCTCGACAAAGGCGCTCTCGATCGCCCGGCGCCTGCTCAACGCAAACAAGGCCGGCCATGCGGGCACGCTCGATCCGCTTGCCGATGGCGTTCTTCCGCTTGCTTTTGGCGAGGCGACGAAGACCGTTCCCTATCTGGTCGATGCCCGCAAGACCTACCGGTTCACGGTGCGCTGGGGGCAGGAGACAACCACGGACGATCGTGAAGGCCCTGTCGTTCGGTCGAGCGACATGCGGCCGACTGCTCAGCAGATCCTTTCGGGCCTTCCTGCCTTCATAGGCCGCGTGCTGCAGGTGCCGCCTGCCTTTTCAGCCATCCTTGTCGATGGGCAGAGGGCCTATGACCTGGCACGTGACGGCGCCGATGTGCAGCTGCAGGCGCGGGAGACCGAGATCTTCCGGCTTGAGGTCCTCAACCAGCCGGATGGCGATCATACGGTGTTCCATATGGCGTGCGGCAAAGGGACCTATGTCCGGGCCTTTGCCCGGGATATCGGCCGGGCGCTGGGCTGTTTTGGCCATGTAGCCTCGTTAACCCGGACATCGGTCGGGCCATTCCGGCTGGCGGACGCGATAACGCTGGAAAAACTCGAGGAATCTGCTAAAGAGCCGCTCACCACGCGTGGCCTCCGGCCGCTCGCGACCGTGCTGGACGACATCCCGGCACTGGCCGTGACAGACCAGGAGGCCTCCCAGCTCAGGCTGGGTCGGGCTGTTCTGGCGCGAGGTCGTCTCTTCTTCTCCGAAGGGGTTGCCGATGACAGCGGCGCGCATGCGCCGCCGCCTGTCTATTGTCGTACCCGTTCCGGTGATCCGGTTGCGATCGCCGTTTTCGAAGCTGGAGAGGTGAAGCCGATACGCGTTTTCAACTTTTCACATTGAGGAACACACCGATGTCGTTGACTGCTGAGCGCAAGCTGGAAATCGTCAAGCAATACGCCACGAAGCCGGGTGACACCGGGTCGCCGGAGGTTCAGGTCGCCGTTCTGTCGGAGCGGATCAACGGCCTCACGGAACACTTCAAGAGCCACGTGAAGGACAATCATTCGCGTCGCGGCCTGCTGAAGATGGTGTCCCAGCGCCGCCGATTGCTGGACTATCTCAAGAAGACCGACAAGGCGCGCTACGACACAATCATTTCTAAACTCGGCCTGCGCCGGTAAATCCGAATGACGCCATCAAGGGGACGGAGTGAAGGCTCCGTCCATCCCAAAACTGGTCGAGGCCGCGCACTGCAAAGTGCAGGCCCGGCGGCGTCACTGCGCGTGCCCATTTCCCCTAAAACCATTTCCCTGCAGAAGAAGAGCAGAGAAGGCTGTCCGCAATCCGGCGGACCGCAAACTCAGGACTGAAACAGAATGTTCGACATTCACAGAGAACACATTGATTGGGGCGGCAAGACGCTGGTCCTCGAAACCGGCCGCATTGCGCGTCAGGCTGACGGCGCGGTGCTTGCGACCCTCGGCGAGACCAGCGTGCTCGCCACCGTGGTTTCAGCGAAGTCGCCCAAGGAAGGGATCGACTTCCTGCCGTTGACCGTGAACTATCAGGAAAAGGCCTTTGCTGCCGGCCGCATCCCCGGCGGCTACTTCAAGCGAGAAGGGCGCCCCACCGAGCGCGAGACGCTGATCTCGCGCCTTATCGACCGTCCGATCCGGCCGCTGTTTGTCGAGGGGTATCGCTGTGACACGCAGGTCATCGTGACCGTGCTGAGCCACGACCTCGAGAACGATCCCGACATTCTGGCGATGGCCGCGGTGTCGGCGGCGCTGACGCTTTCGGGCGTGCCGTTCCAGGGGCCGGTCGGCGCGGCGCGCGTGGGCTACATCAACGGCGAATACGTTCTGAACACCCCGATCGACAAGATGCCGGAATCGGTGCTTGACCTTGTCGTGGCGGGGACCAGCGATGCCGTTCTTATGGTCGAATCCGAGGCCAAAGAGCTTTCGGAGGAGGTCATGCTGGGCGCTGTCATGTTCGGTCATCGCTCGTTCCAGGCGGTGATCAACGGCATCATCCGGCTTGCGGAGAAGGCTGCAAAGGATCCGCGCGATTTCACGCCGCCCGACCACAGCGCGCTCTATGCGCGGATCAAGGCCTTCGCCGAAGCTGACCTGCGGGCGGCCTATGGCGAGAAGCAGAAGCAGGTGCGCTACGGCAAGATCGACGCGGTCAAGAAGCGCGTCATGGCCGAGTTCACCGGCGAGGGCAAGCCGGATCCGGCGCTCAGGGTCAGTGGCCAGTTCAAGGAACTTGAAGCAGCCATCGTTCGCAACGACATCCTGGACACGGGTCGTCGCAT
>JBILGJ010000171.1:0-6341 GCA_044351125.1 Micropepsaceae bacterium | reverse complement strand
GGCGTTGGCGATCCGGCCGAGGGTTACAGCCGGGGCATCCTGAGGCGCCTTGCAGACCAGAAGCTTCTGAACATGAAGGACATCCGCATCATCTGGAAGGCCGGCCCGATCGTGAATGGCCCGGTCGTGGTGCGCACGGCGTTGCCGAAGGCCTTCAAGGAGGCGCTGGTGAAGGCGCTCACGGACTTGCCGAAGGAGAACCCGGTTGCGTTCCGGGCGATGGTGTCGGGAGAAGGGCCGGGTTTCACCCGCGTGACGCATGCCGACTACCAGCTGATTGTCGACATGCGGAAGGCCGAAGAAGCCGCCAGGCGCGGGGGCCGCTGACAATGTCTGGGGCGCCCGGCGGCGGTTCGGCCGGCTCGGCTGATTTCGAGAAGGCATTCGCGCGCCATCGCGCGCGGGCGCGCCTTCTGCAGCTCGTGGGTGTCCTCGTCTTTGGCGTGCTGATGGCCGGCTCGGCGCTGGTTGCGCAGGTGGACTTGCCGAAACTGATCGATGGCTGGCCCAACATCCAGGCTTTCTTCGTGCAGTTCATGCCCGACCTGCAGGCGCCGCGCCTGATGGATGACGTGCGCACGGAAGGATCGCTGGCCTATTGGTTTTATGATGCAGGCAAGTGGGCACAGTGCATCCTGACCTCAATCAACATGGCGGTGTTGGGCACGGTGCTGGCTGTGGTGTCAGGGTTGGGGCTTGGGCTGCTGTCGGCGCGGAATTTAGGGGTTCCGGCTTTTGTCAGCTTCCCCGTTCGCCGGTTTCTTGAATTGTTGCGCACCATGCCTGACCTCGTTCTTGCGCTGGTCTTCGTGTTTGCTTTTGGCGTTGGGCCGCTTGCAGGGTTGCTTGCGATCTGGCTCCACGCCACAGGGGCGCTGGGCAAGCTTTACGCCGAGGTCATCGAGAATGTTTCGGATGCACCCATCGAGGGAATGCGTGGGGCAGGGGCGAGCTGGCTGCAGACCGTGCGCTTTGGTGTGATCCCTCAAATCCTGCCAAATGTGGCTTCGTACGGTCTTCTGCGCTTCGAGATAAACGTTGGGGCGGCGGCGGCCATCGGCTTTGTCGGGGGCGGCGGGATCGGCCACGAGTTCATTTCGGCCATGCAGTTCGGGGCCTATCGCGACGCCAGTGCGATCCTTGCCATGATCATCCTCGTGATCTTTGTCGTCGATTTCGTGTCGGGGCGCGTGCGTCGCCGGCTGATCTTTGGCGAGGTGGCGTGATGGCGGGCGGCGTTGCGAAGATTTCTGCCGCCGATATCGCGGCCGCGCGGATGAAGTTGCCACGGCTTTTTGCCGTACCGCTCGGGACGTCGATCGTGCGGGCGCTGCTGGCGGCTGCCATTGTGCTTTACATGCTTTGGGCGGGCGTGCAGCTCGGGATCACGCCACAACGGATCCAGGAGGGTGTCAGCCAGCTCGGGGGCATCGTGCGTCTCATGGTGCCGCCGACTGACAATGGGCAGGCTTGGGCCTATGTGCAGGCCATGGGCGAGACCCTGGGCATGGCGTTCTTCGGAACGGTCATTGCGGCACTGATCGCCTTGCCGCTTGGCTTCCTTGGGGCTTCGACGGTGGTGACGAACCCGTTGCTGCACTTCACCATCCGCCGCGTGTTCGACGTCTTCCGCGCGACGCCATCGCTCATCTGGGCGCTGATCTTCATTGGTGTGGTGGGGCTGGGGCCCATGGCCGGTGTGATGGCGCTGATCCTCGGGGATTTTGCCGCGCTGGCGAAGCTCTATGCCGAGGCAATCGAGAATTCCGACCGCAAGCCGATCGAGGGGCTCGAGGCCTCGGGTGCTGCGCGTTCGCTGGTGCTGCGCTTCGGGGTGCTGCCTCAGGTGTTGCCGGTGATGCTGAGCCAGGCGCTCTATTTCTTTGAATCCAACGTTCGCAACGCGACCGTGTTCGGAATCGTGGGTGCAGGCGGGATCGGGTTCTTTCTCAACGAGCGTATCAAGCTGGCCCTCTGGGACCAGGCGGCCTTCATCATCCTGTTCTTTCTTGTAACGGTGGCAATCATCGACATGATCAGTCACCGGATCCGGAACTTCCTGACCAGGGGCTGAGCCTGCCAGGCCTGATGGATATGCATACCCACCTTGTGGGTGATATCCAGTCATCGAACATCGCAGCCCCCCTTCTGAGCACGGCGGCGCGGGATGTTCTGGCCGGGGCCTATCGCGGGTTCACCGATGTTGCCCTGCGCGACGCAATCGCTGCCGGGCAGGTGGAAGGGCCGCGCATGTTCGTGGCGGGCGCCTATGTAACGGTCACCGGAGGTGGTGGCGAGGTCATCGGCCATGCGCCGGATGTCATGGTTCCGGCGGAGTTCCGGCGCGGGGTGGCCGACAACGAGACACAGGTGCGGCTGCGCGTGAGGGAACTGCTGTCAGGCGGGGCCAATTTCATCAAGGTCATCGCCACAGGTGCGGTGCTGACAGCAGGCACGACGCCGGCTGCGTCCGAGTATAGCGAGGCTGAAATCCGTGCGGCAGTCGAGATGGCGAGCGAGCGCGGAAGCTATGTCATTGCACATGCACACGGGGCCGAGGGCATTCGTCGGGCGATCCGTGCGGGCGTGCGGTCGATCGAGCATGCGTCGTATCTGGATGACGAGGGCATTGCGCTGATGCGCCGTAACGGGACGTGGCTTGTGGCCGATGTCTATAACGGCGATTACATCGATCAGGTGGGCAAGCGTGACGGCTGGCCTGAGGAGATCCTGCGCAAGAACCGCGAGACCACCGACATTCAGCGCACGGCCTTCACCAAGGCGCTTCGGGCGGGTGTCCGGATTGCGTATGGGACTGATGCCGGGGTCTATCCGCACGGACAGAATGCACGGCAGTTTGCCTACATGGTGCGATTCGGGATGACGCCGATGCAGGCGATCCAGTCGGCGACCATCAATTCTGCGCGGCTGCTGGGGCAGGAGCAGGATATCGGCGCGATCGCGCCAGGACGGCGGGCGGATCTGGTGGTTGTTTCAGGTGATCCGCTTCTGGATGTCAGCCTGCTGCACAGCGCGGTTCAGGCTGTGATGAAGGATGGCGTGGTGGTGCATGAGTGTGCAAGGACGCGCTAGCGGCAAGGGACCGCTTGGTTGCTGTAGCACTGTCGACGTCAATCCACCGTGAAGATGCGGTAACGAACGGCGTTTGGCTCGACGGCGCCCTCGGCCATGCAGACGAGGTCGTTAAGCCATGCATAGCGCGGGTCGCCCGTTTCGAAGACGGGGGACGTGCGGAAGTAGAGCTGGCTGCGGTCGGCGTCCTTGCGGCGCAGGAGCGACAAGGGTCTGAGGATGCCGCGATAGGACACGAAGATCTTCGCGCCGTCGTGGGTCGCCCACGTGACGCGGGCGTCGAGCCGCAGGACATCTTGCTCGTCGTCGATCAGCGCCCAGTCACCGCCGCCCGGCAGAACATGTCCGGACAGGCGATCGCCCTTGAAGTCACCTCCGGTGACGACGGCAATCAGGCGGCGGCCAAATGGGCCCTTGCCGGTGTCGTGTTGCACGGGCTCGAGCGTGGCACGGTAGTCGCAGAGCAGAGTGGTCTTCATGATGCCTCCTTGGCGACCTGTTCAGGGCAGGCGCGCGATCGCTTCGTTGACGTGTTGCGGCCAGGTCTTGAAGCTTGTGCGTGGGACATCTGTTCGTGTGCGCGGTCGTGCTGCGTGGCTTTCAAGGGCCCTTATCCATGCCGGGCCGTCGTTTGGATCGACGAAGGTGGCGCTGTCGCCGGCGACCTCACGGTGGGCGGGGATGTCGGAGACGATGAGCGGGGTGCCCAGTGCAGCTGCCTCGATGAGTGGCAGGCCGAACCCTTCCACATAGGATGGCGATACAAGGCCCGCCGAACCGCGAAGCAGCGTGATGAGGCCGTGGTCCGTGAGGCCCGAGACCTCGACCACCCAAGGGGCGATGCGCGCGGAACGCTCGAGCAGGTCGACCACGCTCTCATTCTCCCAGCCGCGCCGTCCGACAAGCAGCAGGCGGGGCGTGGCGCTACCGCACTGCTCGGCCAGCTGCCGCCACACAGCGAGAAGGAAGGCGAGGTTCTTGCGCGGCTCGATGGTGCCCACATAGACGAAATAGGGGCGCTCGACGGTGGGTAGCGGGTCCTGTCTGGGATGCAGAAACGCGTCCTCGACACCAAGCGGCACAACGTCGATGCGGGGCTCGCGCCAGCCGAGACGTTGCAGCCAGTGGCGCGTGCGGTCGGCGGTGTATTGCGAATTGACGAGGATGAGATCGGCAAGCTCCGAGACGGTCTTCAGCCGGCCCAGATGGCGGGGTGCGGCACCCGGGGAACAGTATTCGGGATAATCGATCGGGATCACGTCGTGCAGGAAGAAGGCGGGTCTGACCTTGCCTCTCGTCCATGCAAAACGTCGTGTGTGCTCGAGCTGGGTGTGCGAGGTGTGGACATAGGCGGCAGGCGTGCCTTTGAGGGCGGCAAGCTCGGCGCTGAGGCGCGCGGGGGCGCTGGCCAATTCGCCGACGGGAAACATGATCCCCTGCCTTGCGACCTGAGCCGGCGGCCGACCCTGAACCCTCACTGATTGGGTGCGAGACGTATCGGGTTGCGATTGAAGCTCGGGAAGCAGGCGGGCATGGGCGAGATCGTCGGCCAGGGTCGCTGGGGTTTGCCACGAGCTTTCAACTTGGGCGAGTACTTTGCGTGCGAGACCAGCAGTGATTGCGCCGGAAAACCAAGGCGTCGTCAGCACGGGCGTTGTGGTGATGTCTGGCCTGTTGAACAGGATTTCCCGCGCGTAGGCGAATTCCGTGCGGTCTATCCCCGTGGGCGTTGCCCGGATGATGCGGGTGGCGATCCGGGTGATGTCCAGGAACAGGCGCATGATGTGGACCGATGTTCTTTCCCGAGTGACCAAGCAGGAGTTGCGAAGTGCGGACGATTCACCATGCCTGAGGCCGTGTTCATGCGCGTGCGTGGCTTGCGGTCGCACTCACACAACCACTTAAGTGTTGTTGCTTTTTCGGGCATGAGTTCGGAGAATGCAAGGTGCTTCGGGAATGGCTGCAAGTTCATGGCGGTCAATGGTTTTTCCCGGTTGTCCAAGAGAGCGGGTGTGGGGATGCATAAGTTAGGTGGTTCTGCCTTGGCGACGGTGCTGCGCCTCCGCGGGCGCGCCCTTGCCCTGGCCGGCGTGAGCATCGTGTCCCTTGTTGGCTGTTCATCGATCCTGCCGGGGTCTGGGCCGACGTCGGACGAGATCGTGGCGGCCAGTGTGGTTTCCAACTCGACCTGGTTCGAGTTGTTCGATGTGGACAATGCAACGCTTGAGCAGCTGAAGGGCCGGTCGACGGCGAAGCTTGCGAAGTTTGCCGACGGCCAGGGCCCGCAGGAACCCATGATCGGCATTGGCGATGTCATCAAGATAACGATCTGGGAGGCGGCGCCGGGTGGGCTGTTCACCTCGCAGGTGAACCTGAGCATGGGCGCCGGTTCCCAGAGCGCGACGATCCCCGACCAGGTGGTGACGCAGGAGGGCACGATCTCGGTGCCCTTCGTTGGTGCGCCCAAGGTGCTGGGGAAGTCGGTGCGCGCGGTCGAGCGGATGCTGAAGGCAAGCCTGACGGGCAAGGCGGTCGATCCGCAGGTGCTGGTGACGGTGGTGCGCAGCGCATCCAGCGCGGTGACAGTGACCGGCGACGCAATCGCAGGCGCGCAGTTGCCGCTGGGGCCCAGCGGGTTTCGTATCCTCGACGCCGTGGCGGCCGTGGGCGGTATCAAGAGCCCGCTGAACGAGACCTTCGTGGGGCTGACCCGGAAAGGGAAGGCGGAGGAGGTGCCCTTCGCAGCCCTGCTCAGCGACCCGGATGAAAACGTGTTCCTGAGGCCGCGCGACGTTCTGTCAATCACGCGCAAACCCGTGACCTTTACGGTGCTGGGTGCGACCGGGCGCAACGCGGACATCAATTTCGAGGGACCCAGCCTGACCCTCGCCCAGGCGCTTGGCAAAGCCGGCGGCTTCATCGACCTGCGCGCGGATGCGTCGGGCGTGTTCATCTTCCGCCGCGAGGACGCCAAGGACGTGATCGCGATGGGCCGCAATTCCAAGCTGACGGCGCTGGGCGGCGAGGTGCCCGTCGTCTACCGTGTCAATCTGAGCGGTGCGGATGGCTTTGTGACGGCGCAAGCGTTCCGCATGCAGCCGGGTGATCTGGTGTATGTGTCGAACGCGCCGGCGAGCGAATTCGAGAAATTCCTGAGGCTGGTGCTGGCGACGCGGGCGGCGGTGGAGTAGGGGGGCTCGCTCTTCCTGCAATCTGATCAACTGGCCTGCGCCGAGCCTGCAATGGTG
>JBILGJ010000170.1:0-6376 GCA_044351125.1 Micropepsaceae bacterium | reverse complement strand
GTGCATTCTGGGTCTGTCCGCTGGTCGAAGAGAACGAGGACCTCGACCTGACGGCAGCCGAAGAACGCTTCGACGTGCTCAACCACCATCTGCCCGGTCAGGTCCGCCTGATCCATGGACGCATGAAGCCCGCCGAGAAAGATGCTGCCATCGCCGACTTTCGTGCCGGCAAGGCGGGCGTGCTGGTTGCCACGACCGTCATCGAGGTGGGCGTCGACGTACCCGACGCCACCATCATCGTGATCGAGCACGCAGAGCGCTTTGGCCTGGCACAACTGCACCAGCTGCGCGGTCGCGTGGGCCGCGGCAAGAAGCCATCATCCTGCCTTCTCGTCTACCAGGGGCCACTGGGCGAGACAGCACGCGCCCGTCTTGAGTGCATCTGCGGCACCGAGGACGGCTTTCTCATCGCCGAGGAAGACCTGCGCCTTCGCGGCGCAGGCGAACTTTTGGGCGAGCGCCAATCCGGCTTGCCGGGCTTCCGCCTTGCCGACCTCGCCGTTCACGGCGAGCTTCTCAAGGCCGCCAGCGACGATGCGCGTCTGATCCTGGCCCGTGACCCCGAACTGCAAACGCCGCGTGGCGAGGCCCTGCGCACCCTGCTTTACCTGTTCCAGCAGGACGACGCCGTGCGCACCATCCGCTCCGGCTGAAACCTCGCCACGACACAACCTGGCCCCACGGAAGGCATACCCGATGCCCACATTCAAAGCCCTGCTCTGCGGCGAGAATTTTGAAATCCGCGAGGACGACGCCATCCGCCTCATCGGCTTCTACGTCACACGCATTGTCGACGCACCAACCCCGCAGGCAGCAAGCCGCATCATCAGCGAGGCCCTGGCAGCCGAGCTTGAGCCAAGTCCACTCAGACCGACCGGCGAAAGCAGGATTGAAATCGAGGAAATGGAGGAAGTCCCGGCTGGCGACACGTCCCATGCGGAAACCGGCTTCGTCATTTTCCCGATGCACGAGACGTGATGGCCCGTCCCGGCCGATTGACGACAAACCGCGCGGGCGGCACTCTTCGCCCATGACCGCCAATCCCGACCTCATCGAAGCCGCGCTCGGCAAGCCTCTTGCGCTGATATACAACGGACCAACCCGTGTCGTTCAGCTGAAACAGCTCTCCGGCGGCGCAAGCCAGGAGACCTGGTCCTTCGACCTTGAGACGGCAGAGGGCGTAAGGCCTCTGATCCTTCGACGCGCGCCCGGAGGCGTCGTCTCGAAACGGGCAACCGCCGCCCCGGACCATGCAACCGAAGCCGCGATCCTGAAACTTGCCCGGCAGGCGGGCGTGTGTGTGCCCGAGGTTCCCTATGTACTTCAGGAAAGCGACGGCATCGGACCCGGCTACGTCATGACCCGCATCGAGGGCGAAACCATTGCACGCAAGATCCTGCGGGACGCTGAATTCACCGGCGCCCGCGCGGTTCTTGCCCACCAGTGCGGAGAAGCCCTCGCCCGCATCCACGGCATACCGCGTGCAAACCTTCCCCCGCTCAATGTGGTGACACCCCGCGAGCAGCTCACGCAATATCTCGAAACCTATGACGGCTACGACTATCCGCACCCCGTCTTCGAGGCGGCCTTCAAGTGGCTCGAGCAGCGCTTGCCTGAGACGAACGAACTGACCCTCGTGCACGGCGACTTCCGCAACGGCAACCTGATCGTGGGACCCGAGGGCATTCGCGCGGTGCTCGACTGGGAGCTGACCCATGTGGGCGACCCGGCCGAGGACCTCGGCTGGCTCTGCGTGAATTCGTGGCGCTTCGGCGAGACGGCCAAGGTGGTCGGCGGCTTCGGCGCGGTGGAGCAGCTGCTCGAAGGCTATCGCGCGGGCGGAGGTGCCGGCATGACACCTGATCGGGTCCGGTTCTGGGAGATCTTCGGTACCCTCAAATGGGGCATCATGTGCATGACGATGTACCAGGCCTTCGCGCAAGGGACCGACCGCAGCGTCGAGCGCGCCGCCATTGGCCGTCGCTCCTCGGAAACGGAAATCGACCTCGTGAACGTTCTCTATGAGAAGCTCTCCCAGCCATGATGGACCAGCCTTCGGCCGCCGAACTCGTCACCGCCGTCCGCGAGTTCCTCGAGAAACACGCGCTGCCACAGCTTTCGGGCCGCACCGCCTTCCACGGGCGCGTGGCTGCAAACGCGCTGGCCATCGTCGCGCGCGAACTCGAGCAGGGACCCGCGGCTGACGCCACCGAAACTGCAGGTCTGCGGGCGCTCCTCGGGCATGACGGCACGCCGGAGGAACTCAACCGCGAACTTTGCCGGCGCCTGCGTGATGGCCGGATTGACCCCATGGACCCGGCACTGGCCCGCCATCTCGTCACTAGCACGCTCGCAAAGGTTGCGATCGATCAGCCAACCTACGCCGGTTTCGTGCATTCCCCCCATCGAACCCGCTGATTTTGTTGCTTTTTTGACACTTACAGAAGTTCAATGTTTCGCCCACGCAGCATCCCGCATGCCGCGTGCTACGACACCTCGATTGCACGATTCGGTGGCATCATGTCGGCCGGCAGCCGCAAAGTTCTGTTCGCGTTGATCGCACTCGCTGGCATCCTGGCCACGGTCGGGTTGCTTGTCTTCGCGGCACGCGACAACCTCATCCGCTACACGCTGAACCCAAGCGGCACATTCGCCGAAACCCCTCAACCGGCAGCGCCCGACTACGCGGCCGCTTATGCGTGGTCCATTCGCGATACCAGCGCCTCGCAGCAAGCCGACGTCTTCTTCATCTATCCAACGGTCTATTACTCGGGCGAACACTGGAATGCTCCGGTCTCGAACGAGGCCGTGCGCGAACGCCTGAGCAACATCGTGCGCCCGCTCTACGCGCAGCCATTCGCAAGTGCAGCCAACCTTTTCATGCCCGTCTACCGCCAGGCTGCGCCCTACAGCTTCATGAGCGGCAGCGAAAGCGGCCGCTCCGCCCGCCTGGTCGCCTATGGCGACATCAAGCGCGCCTTCGAGGCATACCTCAAGACCGCAGCACCCGACCGTCCCTTCATCATCGCAGGCTACGGACAGGGCGCGCTCTATGGAATGAAACTGCTGTCCGAGATGGAGCCGTCGGTAAAGGGTCGCCTCGTTGCAGCCTTCCTTCTCGAGGTTGCCATACCGACAGATGTGATGGCCGCCATGGTCAAGGGCATCCCGCTCTGCGACACCCCGGACCAGATTGGCTGCGCGGTGGTCTGGCATTCGACCACACAGAACGCGCGGGGCGACATGGCACGCGAAAACGCCCTCGTCTGGCGGCCGACCGGAGGCTTCGAGGCGACGCGGGGGCGCGAACTGATCTGCGTCAACCCACTGACCTGGTCGATCTCGGGACGCGCCGGCAGCCCCGACATGAACCTGGGTGCCGCTCGCCTGAACGACTTCGGTCCCAAAGACGTGACGATAACCCGCGCGCTCACGTCGGCGGATTGCTGGAATGGCCTCTTGTTTACGGATGTCGACCCGGAGCCGATCTTCTACTGGTCAGGCCCCCGCTACAGGGACCTGTTTCCTTCGGCCGTGAATCCCTTCTACGCCGACATACAGGATAACGTCAGCCAGCGCGTCACCGCCTATGGCGCGCAACAGACCACTGGCGACGCCCCCGCCGAAGAACCAGCCGAGGAAGAGCTGCCGATAACCGACGCGCCGGTCAACGACGGCACTTTGTCTCCGCCCGACACGACCGACGCCACGCCGGAAGAAGCCCCGCCTACTGAGCCCCAATGATGGCGACGGAACACACATTCATCGACGGCGCACCGCCCAGATTGTGAGTCAGTCCGATCTTCGGGGCTTTCAGCTGCCGCGCACCCGCACGGCCCTGCAGCTGCAGATACATTTCGTAGAGCATCCTCAGACCGCTTGCACCGATGGGATGACCAAAGCACTTCAGGCCCCCATCGATCTGGCAGGGCACCTTGCCCGACGCATCGTAGAAGCCATCCATCACGTCATGCACCGCGCGTCCTTCATCGCTGATGAACAGGTCTTCCATCGTGACGAGCTCGGTGATCGAAAAACAGTCATGCACCTCGATCATGGACACTTCATCGCGCGGCTTGCGGATGCCCGCTTCCTCGTACGCACGCTTCGCCGCGATGCGCGCCGTGTGGAAGTAGCTGCCATCCCACGAGTTATGCATGCTCTCGAGGCCGTTCGAGAGCGAGAGCTGCAACGCCTTGACCGTGATGATGTCCTTCTTGCCCATGGCACGCGCGATCTCGGGCGTCGTCACGATCGCACATGCCGCACCATCCGATACGCCACAGCAGTCGAACAGTCCGAGCGGCTCGGCGATCATGGGCGCATTCAGTGCCATCTCCTCGGTGATCGGCTTCTGCAGATGCGCCTTCGGGTTCTTGGCGCCATTGTCGTGGCTCTTGACCGAGACATGCGCGATGGCCCGCTTGAGGTCCTCCTTCGACACGCCATGCTTGGCGCGATAGGCCGAGGCCAGCTGCGCGAAATTGCCGGGCGCCGAACCGTTTGCACCCCACTGCGGCAACAGCGTGCCGGGCTGCCCTGTCGGCAGGCCGCCATAGCCCGTGTCCTTGAGCTTCTCGACCCCGAGCGCCAGCGCAATGTCCACCGCGCCCGCTGCCACGGCATAGACCGCGCCACGGAACGCCTCGGAACCCGAGGCACAGAAATTCTCGACCCGTGTCACCGGAATGTTTGGAAGCCGAAGCGCCACCGACAGCGGCGTTCCGCCCTTGCCGACCGACTGCTCGTCGATATGCGTCGACAGCCATGCGGCCTGGACCTGGTTCGTCTCGACGCCCGCGTCCTTCATGGCCTCGAGATAGGCCTCGACCATGAGCTCTTCCGCACCCATGTCCCAGCGCTCGCCGAACTTCGAGCAGCCCATTCCCAGGATTGCGACCTTGTCCTTGATCCCCGTAGCCATGTCCCTCACTCCGATGCTGAAAAGATGATGATCCCTTTGAACGGGCCCGACAATGCCCAATCAGCGCCTCAAACCGGCGCCGCCTTCCAGAAATAGCGCCGGAAGCCCCGCCGGTCGTCGAAATCCTTGACCCTGAAGACCATCCGCATGCGCGAGCCCGAGTCCACCGACCCGACATCGACATCCGTGAAATCCGCCAGGAAGCGCCCGCCCTCCTCGAAGGTCACCATGCCATAATGTTGCGGCGGATCCTGCGAGTAGGTCAGGTAATCGGCCGACCACGACAGGACCTTGGCCTCGAGTTCGGCAAACGAGAACGGCTTCTGCTGGTCGACCGCCTTGCAGTTGGGATTGACGCAGATCCGCGTGCGAGGGAACTGGGCCGTGCCGCATTTCTCGCACTTGCCACCCACGAGCCCGAACAGCATGTCGCGCTTGCGATAGGTGACGGTCAGCGCGGTCTTGTTGTCCTTTTCCGCGCGCATGCCCTTTTCCATTTCGACAAGCCCGTTGAAGGCCAGCCACTTCATGTAATTGGTCTCTTCCTTGCGCCGGGCAAGAGAGCCCTTCACGCCACGCCGCGGCTGCGCCCTCGCAATGCCGGCACCGACCTCGAACAGCACCGCGTCGCAGCCCTGCCCGAACGCAGCGACAAGGATCTTCTGCCCGGGCTTTGCCTCTTCAAGCGCGTGCGCCAGCATGACCAGCGCATGCGCTGTCCCGCATTCACCGACCGTGCCTGCAAGGTTGTCACGTACGCGCGAGGGTTCGATGCCGCATTTCTGCGCCAGCTGCTGGTCGAGTTTTGCAAACAGGCACGGCAGGATGAAGTGGTCGATCTCGGCCGGCTTCACGCCCGTCTTCTCGAGCAACCCCTTGATGGTCTGCGGCACGATCCGGGCATAGCCCTCGTCACGGATCCAGCGCTCTTCCCAGTTATAGTCGAACGCTTCGCCTTCGCCACGAAAATGGTCGATGAAGTCAACCGACGTCGAATGGCTACCCATAAAACGCGCAGCCACATCCGATGCCGACAGCACAAAGGCAGCACTGCCGTCACCGAACTGGAACTCCTGCGTCGCACCGGCCCGCGTCGCTCGACGATCGGCCGCCGCAACGAGGACGCTTCCCGTCGAACCAGCCGCGACCTTCTCGAGGCCTGCGATGAGCGCTGTGAGCCCTGCGCGTTGTGATCCGGCGATATCGGCCGTGTGGATGCCCTCCGGAAGGCTAAGCGCGGCAGACACGATCCCGGCATTCTGACGATCGGCAAAAGGCATCGTCGTGGAAGCAAAATAGAGCGCACCTACGTCTGCCCGCGACACGAGCGGATCGCGGCTGTCGGGCAACGCATCGCGCGCAGCCTCGACGGCCATGGTCACAGCATCCTCGTCCCAGTTGGCCATCGAGCGCTCGCCCTTGCCCAGACCGGCTATGGACGGATTGAACCAG
>JBILGJ010000169.1:0-6378 GCA_044351125.1 Micropepsaceae bacterium | reverse complement strand
TGCCGCGAGTGCGCGCGAGAACTGGGAGAGGTCCGGATGGATCCAGATGCTGCTGCGTGCCGGCCGGCGCGTGGTTGCCATCGACCTGCCGGGGCATGGCGAGAGCGACAGGCCACATGATCCGGCAGCCTATTCCATCGGTCGCTTTGCCAATGTCGTGCTGGGCGTCACCGAACATCTCGAGATCAAGAAGCCTGACCTCGTCGGCTTTTCTCTTGGCGCGCGGGTCACGCTCGAGTTGCTCGAGCGGCGCCCGGATCGCTATCTGCTGGGCGTTCTTTGCGGTGTCGGAGAGGCCTTGCTGACGCCGCGCGACGAGCGGGCGCAGGTCGGGCTCATCGCTGCATTCGACGCGCCGTCGGCTGATGCGGTGCCCGCGGGGCTTGCACGCCAGTTCCGCCAGTTTGCCGAGGCACAAGGCCAGGACCTTAAGGCGCTCGGGGCCTGCGCGCGTGCCTTCGATGCGCAGCCCATGACCTGGACGGCCGAGCGGCTGTCGGCGATCTGCAACGAGATCCTGGTGGTTGCAGGCTCGGGTGACGAGCTTGCCGGTTCTGCACCGGGACTTGCGCGCCTCCTTGCGAATGCACGTGGCAAGCAGATCCCTGGCTGCGGCCACATGGATTGCCTGACGCAGCCGATGCTCAAGGCTGCCGTCATGGATTTTCTGGCCGGGGTTCCCGATCCCGCCTCGTGACAGGGTGACATCATGCCGTCTCTTGCGGTTTCGCCGCATATCCATCTTGCCTATGAAATCCTGGGTGAAGGTCCGCCCATCGTGCTGGTGCATGGCTTTGCCTCGAGCCGCGTCATGAACTGGCGCACGCCGGGATGGTACGGCACGCTGACGGCGGCCGGGCGGCAGGTGATTGCGGTCGACATGCGCGGCCATGGTGAAAGCTCAAAGCCACATGACCTGGCGGCTTATGACGAGGGTGAGCTTGCCCGTGACATCGTTAGGCTGCTCGATCACCTCGGGCACCGGCAAGCGGATGTGATGGGCTATTCGATGGGTGGCTTCATCACCATGCGCCTTCTGCACGACAATCATGACCGCGTCCGACGTGCGGTCATCGCGGGGGTTGGCGAGAATTATTATGGGCGTGGTGTGCTCGAGACGGACGCGATTGCCGCGGCGATGCGGACAGACGATCCTGGTGCCATCACAGGTGCGGTGCCCCGCCTCTTCCGTGTTTTTGCCGAGCAGGGCAAGAATGATCTCGAGGCGCTGGCCAATTGCATGACACGCCCGCGGCGATCGTTTGCTGCTTCCGAGATGCGGCATGTGGATACGCCCGTGCTTATCGTGCTGGGCGACAAAGATACGATCACGGGGCCTGCGGGAGCCCTGGCCGATGCGCTGCCTCGGTCGGAGGTGGTCATGGTTGCGAACCGCGACCACATGACCACCGTGGGCGACAAGGCCTACAAGGCGGCTGTCCTGTCATTTTTGGCGGCGGGCTGAAGCGCTTCGCTCAAATCAAAAAGACCTGCCGCAGTTGCCCGCGGCAGGTCCCTGGCATGAATTGCCTCTTGTCTTACGGCAGGTTCGCCGAGACGGACACGACAACGCCACCTTCGCAGAGGTCGTTGGCGCAGTCAGTGTCGTCGAGGTCGGTGTCGACCCAGCGCACGTCGAGCGCGATCTGGTTCCACGACGTGCCGAAGCCGAGGTCGTAGAACAGATAGTCGCCGTTGCCTTGCAGCCACTGGTGACCGAGATGGCCCGAAGCCTCGAGGCCGCCCGTGAAGAACAGGAACTTCTCCATGAGCGGGGCCGAGACGCCGCCCGTCAGGGCCGTAGCGTCGCCGGATTCTGCGAAGAATTCGGGGCTATACGCGAGCTCGGCGCTGACGCCGATCTTGCCGTAGTCATGGCTGACGCCGGCGATGAATTCCCAGTAGTCATAGTCGGGATCACCCGCCTGCGTGTCGGCGTCGGCGTACCAGTAATACACGGCCTTCACTGTGGCGCCTGTGTTTTCACCGAGCTTGAAGTTGTAGCCCGCCGTCAGGTCGATCTCGACGCCCGAGTCGTAGGTCGGTTCATCGTTGAAGTCGATCGTCGACGCCCAGACGTTCGCGAAGGCGCCCGAAGCGTGGTCGTACTGGACCCAGCCCTGCACGGCCGGATTGCGGTCCGACTGGCTGACGCCGCGGAAACGATAATCCGACGTGAGGGACACGCCGGCCGAGAACGGTCCCCAAGCGGAGTCTTCCGCCTGAGCCACCGGCGCTATGCAGGACATCGCAAGGACGCCCAGCAAAGCTGTCTTAAGATTAGTCACTCGCATGCTTTACCTCGTGCTTTCTTTTCAAAAATTCTCTTGCGATGCCGCTGAACGAGTTCTGCGACCCTCCGCCGCTTCCTTGGTCCGGACCTTCGGCGTTGCACCTGCAATCAATCATCCGTTGGTTGACAAGACCTTAATCGGGCGTTTCCCAAGTGCCACAGTCGTCGCGTGTTCCGCTTGTTGCGGACGAATCGCCGAGGCCTTCGTACGAGTGTGACAAGTTGATGCCCGCCGAGAAGTCATGCGGACAAAAAGAATGCGCGTGTGACCCGGTTGCCGACAGTCATGCAACCGCACCGTTTTCAATTCAGCGATGGTTCAGCGACGAACGACGCCTGCAATGGCGAGGTGGTGGCCGCCATCGGTGAGCATGGTCTCGCCCGTGATGTGGCGGGCACCTTCGCCGGAAAAGAAGGCCACGACCTCGGCCACGTCCTCTGCCGTGGCCGCGCGGTGCAATGGTACCGCGTTGGTATTGTGCTCGACGATGCGAGCATAGGCTTCGGGTCCGAACTGGTCGGCAAACCAGCGGGTTCCGACAAAGCCCGGGCACACGGCGTTGACCCTGATTTCGGGCGCGAGCGAGCGCGCAAGCGACTTTGTCATGGTATTCAGTGCGCCCTTCGAGGCTGCGTAGGCGATGGACGAACCGACGCCGAGAACTCCTGCAATGGAGGAGACGTTCACGACCCGACCGAAACCCGATGATTTCAGGTGGGGTTCACAGGCACGGATCATCTGATAGGCGCCAATCACGTTGACACGGTAGATTGCAATGAAATCGTCGGCGCTCAACAGGTCGAGCTTTGAGTGATCGGCAAAGCGGGTCGTGCCTGCATTGTTGACCAGTATGTCGATGCGTCCCCACTTCTCGACTGCGGCAGCCGCCATTCGGCGGCAGTCAGCATCCTCGGCCACGTTGGCCTGCACGAGAAGGGCCTCGCCGCCTGCTTTGCGGATGCGATCGATGGTTGCCTCGGCATCCGAGACTGATTTCGTGCAGTTCACCACAACGCGTGCGCCCTGCGCGGCGAGGCGCTCTGCGCAGGCAGCTCCAATGCCTGTTGCCGATCCCGTGACGATGGCGACCTGGTCTTTCAACTGCATCGATGTTGTTCCCTGCGACATGATTGTGTGAGGCTGCTTGCTAGGCGCCATTGAAGCGCGGCTTTCGCTTTTCTGCAAATGCGCGTCGACCCTCGGCGTAATCGGCGCTGTGGGTGCAGGCTTCGGCGGCGTCCCGGGCAGCCATGCGCAGTTCGGGGTCCCCTGTTTCGGCAAGGCGTATCGCCACCTTCGACGCGGCCATCGACAGGGGGGCATTGGCCGCGATGGTGCCAGCGTATCCGGCAACTGCCGTGTCAAAGTCGGCCGCGGCGGCCAACTGATGGACCAATCCCTTCATGAGTGCCTCGTGGGCGGTGTAGGTCCGGCCGGTCAGGAGCATCTCTGCGGCCGTTCCAGCGCCCAGCCTCGCCACGAGGTTTGCCGTGCCTGCCGTGCCATAGGCTATTCCCAGCCTTGCGGCCGGGATGCAGAATCGCGCGTCGGTTGCAGCGAGGCGGAGGTCGCATGCCATTGCCATGGCCATGCCGCCGCCAAAGCAGATGCCGCGGATGGCAGCGAGCACGGGCTTGCCCGTGTCCATGATCGAGGCCAGGGCCGCATGGGTGGCGGCGTCATAGGTCCGGGCGCTGTCGCTGCTTGCGCGATTGGCCTCGAACTCGGATATGTCGGCCCCCGCCGAAAAGGCGTCGGTTCCGGCGCCCGTGATGACAATGCAGCGGATTTCGGGATCCTGGCCCAATTGTGCCATTATCCCGGGGATTGCCTGCCACATGTCGAGACCGATGGCATTGCGCCGCGCCGGTGTGTTGAGTACGAGATAGGCAACCGGCCCGCGTCGATCAGTGATGAGTTTGGAAAACATGGAACCTGTGGGTGTGAAAGAACTGAAGGTGCGCAGGCGCCGGCTGCGCCCTGAGGACAATCCCATCAGAATAGTTCTGATCCGGCACGGCAAGCCCGATATCGGCCGTTCGGTCTGGCTTTCGCACAAGAAATTCCAGGAGTTCATCGACCATTACGAACGTGCCGGCCTGGACCCCGAGAACAAGCCGCCCAAATGGCTCATGGAACTTGTCGGCGATGCCAGGCGCGTGTTTGCGTCCGATCGTCCGCGAGCCCGCGAGAGTGCGCGGGCTGTTGCGCCGCACGCGGATGTCGAGCAGAGCCCGCTGTTCATGGAGGCTCAGTTGAAATCCCCGCGACTGCCCCTCGTTCGTCTCAAGCCAACGGCCTGGGCCATTCTGGCGCGGGTGGCGTGGCATGCGGGCCATCATGGCGGCATCGAGGATTTCGGCGATGCCAAGGATCGGGCCGAGAAATCGGTCGACATGCTTTCGCGTGTCGCGCGCGAGGACGGGATCGCCGTGCTTGTGGCCCATGGCTATTTCAACGCGATCGTGGGGCGCGTGCTTCGCAAGCAGGGCTGGCGGCGCTATGGCGGGCGTCACCGGGCCAAGTACTGGAACGCTGTCGTCTACGAGCGTGCGGGTGACTGACGTCGCCGTTGTCTCAGAACGACGTCACGATTGATGCGAGTTCGGGCCGTGGCCGCTCGGCCAGTGGTTCCCTCGGATGGCCCACATATATGAAGCCCGCGATGCGTTCCTCCGGCGCAAGTCCCATCGCTGCCAGCACCGTCCGGTCATAGGCGTACCACTCGGTTATCCAGTTGGCGACGAAGCCCATCGCGTGGGCTGCGACCAGAAGTGTCTGGCAACAGGCTCCGGCTGAGAGCACCTGCTCCCATTCCGGGATCGGTACGCCCGTTCGTGGCTTGCTGACCACGCCGATCACCACTGGTGCCCTGAGGAAACGTCCGCGTTCCTGAGCAAGCCGTTCCGGGCCTGCCGTTGGATCGGCTGCGGCGATCGTCGAGGCCAGCACTTCGCCGGCGCGTTCGCGTGCCTGCCCTGCAAACAGGATAAATCGCCACGGAACGAGCTTGCCGTGGTCAGGCACGCGCGCGGCACATGACAGAAGGGTGCGGATCTGATCGTCCGAGGGGCCCGGACCGATCATGGCCTTTGCCGAACCCGAGCGGCGCGATTGCAGCAGGTCGAGCGCCTGGGGCGCGGGCCTGTTAAGTCCCTGATCGGACATTGCGCTGTATCCCTGAGGTTAATGAGACTGAAACCGAGGGCGATTCACTAACTCTTACAGGCGGTTTGTGCTAGACTGGCCGCATGGAAAATCGCTCGATACCTGTCATTGCCGAGAAGTTCGCAACCTGCGATCCGGTGTGGTCGGCGCTTCGCGAGGAAGCGGTAGGCCTAGCCTCGGCCGAGCCCGCGCTTGCGAGTTTCGTGCACGCGACCGTGCTGAACAACGAGCGACTGGAAGAGGCGCTGTCCTATCACCTGGCGCAGAAGCTGGGGAACGACGATGTGGGTGCCATGCAGGTGCGCTTCGTGTTCGACCAGGCCTTCACTGATGCGCCGGCCCTGGGCGACGATGTCCGCGCCGACCTTTCGGCCATCTTCGAGCGCGACCCTGCCGTGAATTCCTATGTGGAGCCGTTCCTGTTCTTCAAGGGCTTCCACGCGCTGCAAGCCTATCGCATCACGCACTGGCTCTGGACCAAGGGGCGCGACGCGTTGGCCTTGCATTTCCAGAGCCGTATCTCCGAAGTTTTTGGGGTCGATATTCATCCTGCGGCGCGGATCGGTCGCGGGGTCATGATCGACCATGGCACCGGTGTTGTCATCGGCGAGACGGCGATCGTGGAAGATGATGTCTCGTTGCTGCATGGCGTCACGCTTGGTGGCACGGGCAAGGAGCAGGGCGACCGGCATCCCAAAATCCGAAGGGGCGTGATGATTGGTGCAAGCGCCACGATCCTCGGCAACATCGAGGTGGGTGCCTATAGCCGCGTCGGCGCCGGGAGTGTCGTGCTTGCGCCCGTGCCGGAGCGCTGCACCGTTGCCGGCGTGCCTGCGAAGGTCATCGGCTGTGCGGGCTGCGACAAGCCTGCGCACGAGATGAACCAACTGATTGAAGACTACAACGGCGACTATCA
>JBILGJ010000168.1:0-6391 GCA_044351125.1 Micropepsaceae bacterium | reverse complement strand
GCAAAGCTCCCGGCAGGCGCTCTGCTTCCAATGCCCGAGAACACACAGTCCCGCACGATGGTGCTCGCGCGCACGAACCACCGCTCTTCGACCTCCGACCAGTGGCGCCGTCCGCTGGAGCGCCTCGAGAAGCGGGCCGAAAAAACGGACTACGTCTTTGACCGCGCGCCGATCCCGGTCGAAGGCACGGGACACCCCGTATTCCTGTTCGAAGGCGGCAAGGCAAAGCACAAGGGCATCGCCGGCGTCTGGCATGGTCCGGCCTGGTTCGGCGGCAAGCCCGGCCCAAGCAGCTTTCAGGAAAAGATCGAGAAGAAGCCCGAGCCCAAGCCCGACAAGGGCTCTGTCGACGACCACGCACTCATCTATCTCGGTGAATACAAGTCATGGTGCGCACCCTCGAACGGGCATGCCGAGGGGTGTTCCTGTACAGCCACACCAGTGGCCGCAGAAGAACATGAGGGTGTGACGATTTCGAAATCCGTCAAGTGGCTGGCTGCGGGCCTCGCGGTTTGCGCCCTTCTGGCAGCGATCTACTTCCTGTACTTCGCAGGCAGCGGAGAAGGCACCTCGCCGCCCGCTTCCTATCAGCCGCCCGTCGTGACCACCCCCTCGCCGACGCCTGAAGCAACGAGACCGCCTTCAGGCATGAATGAACCGGCAACGGGCTCCTATCCGGGCCTCGCCGCACCCATCACCACCACACCGACGCAACCCGTCGCACCGCAGGTTGGACAACCCACACCGCCCTACCCCACCTATCCCGGCATGGGCACAAGTGATCGACCGCAGGCCGACGCCACGACACCGCCGAAGGCCGCGCCGCCGGCTCAGGTAAACGCTGCAGCAAAGCCGGTTGTGCTCCACGTCGCCTTCAGCGAGTCAAAGGCCAATCTCACGCGCGACAGTTTCAACGTGCTTGCCTCGGCTGCAGCCCAGTCCCTGCAATCCAGTCGGGATGTAAGCATCCGCATCTTCGCGATCGGCCGGCGTGAAGCCGATGCCGGCATCTGGCGCCGCCGCCTGAATGCGGTCAGGGACGAACTGGTGCGTCTTGGGGTTCCGGTGGCACGTATCCGTTCTGAAGGAACCGGGCCCTACATGCTTCGCATCCAGAGGCCACAGGCCTCGGATTGGCAGCGACCTGCATCATCGGCCGATCAGTCCTTCGACCGGCAGTCCCTCGACGACCCTTTCTCTAACGAGTGAAGGACCTCGCAGGCCCTGTAACTCCGGATCAATCCGAACGGGCGCGCACTCGCCGCAGATAGACATAGAGCGCGCCGCCCCCGCCATGGCGCACATGGGCGCCCGCGACGCCCGTCACGTGCCGCTTCAACTCGCCCTCCGCAAGCCAGCGCGGCACAAGGCTGCGAAGCACGCCGCGGGTTCCATCATGCATCCAGTCAGTGGGCCCAGCATCATGTCTGTCATGGCCTGACCCCTTTCCGGTGACAACGAGTACGCATCTAAGGCCATGCGCGTGTGCACGGTGAATGAAGGTGACAAGGCGCGAATGTGCCTGCACCTGGGTCATGCCATGAAGGTCGATCTTCGCCTCGGGCTCAACCTTCCCCTCCGAGAGCCTTCGCAAGGTGGATCCATCGAGCCGCTGCACAGCCGGCTGCTTGTGGCGGTCTGCTGCCGGTGAAGGTGGCAGGCCGGGAGTCTCGCTTTTCTTCAGCGATGTTGACGTACCGCCCTGCCGCAACGGCTCCGAAGCAACGCTTGCGCGCGGCTTCCTGCGTGCCCGCTTTACAGGCACGACTTCGCGTGTGACCTCTTCCCAGAGCTGGATCTCACCCTCGGTCGGGTCGCGACGCTTCATGGCGTTCGCTCAATTGATCTTTTGGGCAAGTGGCTTGGGAAGCAGGATGAACAGCCGTCCCCTGTGCGCCATCCGTCCGGCAATGCTCTCGGCGCGAGCACCCGCACCCCAATAGACGTCACCGCGAATGGGTCCACGGATGGCACCACCCGTATCCTGGGCAATCAGCAGCCGTCGATACTCGACGTCGGCGCTGCCCGCCTGCGCGGCAGGCGCGGACGCCTCAACCCACATCGGAACGCCCAGCGCATGGAATTTCAGGTCGATGGCGAGGCTTGCCTCCGGCGTGAGTGGCACGCCCTGCGCACCATTGGCACCCTTTGCAGGATCGCCAATGGGCAGTTCCTTGAAAAAGACGTAGGACGCATTCTCGTTCATGAGTGCATCGGCCTTGTCCGGATTGCCCTCAAGCCACGCACGAATCCCCTGCATCGAGAGAGATTCCCGTTGGATCTCGCCACGATCCACCAGCAGTCGCCCGATCGCCGTATAAACATGACCATTCTGGCCGTCATAGGCCGCGCGGATTGTCTCTCCGTTATCCAGCTTGATCCGTCCGGATCCCTGGATCTGCAGAAAGAAGGCAGCAACCGCATCATCCACATAGACCAGTGGCTGCGCTGATGTCCCAAGTCCGCCCGCAACGATCTCGCGTCGCGAGGCGAACGGCACCAGCCTGCCCGCCACCACGCGCCCGGCAACCCGTTCTCCCTTGAGGCTTGGACGAAACTGTCCGAGATCGACCTCGACAAGGTCAGAGGGCCTCTGGAACAGGGGCGTCGGGAACCGCGCACTGGCCTGACGGCTCCCGTTGAGTTCAGGCTCGTAGTACCCCGTGAACAGCCCCCGGTCATCGGCACCATTGAACGCCTGCACCGGATCGAACCAGGCTTCGAAATAGGCGCGTGCCTGATCCTCTGTTGTCACCGCTTGTTCAAGGGCCGCACGACACGGCGCTTGCCAGTCAGCAACAGTTCCATAGGCCCGGTCACCACCAAGCAAGTCGGTCGGCTTACGCGAGGCATACGCCCGGCACGACGCCTGAAACGCGGCATGCGCATTGCGGAGCGCACCTGCAGCCCAGCCAGAAAAATCGCTGTAGGATGAAGCCTTGAACACAAGACGCGGTTCAGGCGGCCTATCAGCTGCGTCCGGCTTCTGCGAAACCGGCACGCAGGCGGCAAGGGACAGGGCGAGCATTGCCGCCTTTACAATGCGAAGCGCGTTCATGCTGCGAGCTTATGCTACGCAGCCCCCGCAGTGGCAACCAACTTCCAGTTTGGATCGGCCGAGCGCGTGTCACGCGCGAAGGTCCACACGTCCGTAACTTCCCTAACGACCCCGGCTGCACCTTCGACCACCGCACCCGCGGCGTCACGCGTCGCCGTGATCAGTTCAGACACGAACTTGACGGTGATCTCAGAGACACGACCGCGCAGGCGGGCCTCTTCGAGCGACGCCGACTTCAGGCCTACGAACGCAAACTCCATGAGATGCCCAGCGCGTTCACGCGCCGTGATCGCACCCTCGAAGCCTTCGCAGACGTCCTCCGCCAGCAATGGCCGCAGAGCCTCCCGGTCACCATCGGCGAAAGCCTTCACGATCATTTCATGCGCTACCTTGGCGCCATCGACGAACGCATCGGCATCAAACCCCGGATCGTCGGACCGGATCGCAGCAAGGCCCGCTGCCAGCTGGGAATTCGGATCGATCGAATTGAAGACGCTGTGACGCGGACGAGCAGGCGCAGCATCACGCGCGCGCGGCAAGGCCACAACCTTGTCATCAGCCTTCGGACTGGCGGGACGCCTCTGCTCGACGCTTTCGCGCCGGCTGATGGGGTCGATCGGCGGGCGTTCATTCCCGGTACGGCGACCAAGCACCGAGTAGACGCGGTAACCTATGAAAGCCGCAATACCCGCCAGAAAAAGGATCTCGATTTCCGCTGCACCCATCACACCCGTCCGATACTGCCCAGCCCAACCCCGTTGCGGACCTCGCAACGGCGCCCGGAATGGGCTCTGAAACCTACAACGCCCCGCTTCCCAGGGTCCATAGAGTACACCGCCGTTCCTGACGAACGGGTTCCCGGCAACGGCAAATTTCCGGTGAACCGCACTATTGCTTGTCTCCCGACCAAGAACCGTGTTAGCCACCCGCCTCATAAATTGCGCGGATTTTCCGGATTTCAAGGACACCCAAGGAATGAGTGACGGTCAGACAAACGGAAACGGACAGGCAGTGGATCCTCAGGCAGCAGCCGCAGGCGCCGCCCAGATTCAGATACTGGCACAGTACGTTAAGGATTTGTCATTTGAGAACCCTGGGGCTCCAATGACCTTGCAGGGCCAGAAGCCCGCCCTTGAAGTTGGCGTGGATGTCCAGGCCCGCGGCCTCGGCGTTGACCAGTACGAAGTGCAGATCCGCATCCGTGCAGACGCCAAGTCCGGCAGCCAGACCGTGTTCGTGTGCGAAGTGGTCTACGCCGGCGTTTTCATGCTCAAGAACATTTCGCAGGAAAACATACAGCCGGTTCTGCTGATCGAGTGCCCCCGTCAGCTGTTCCCCTTCGCTCGTCGGGTCATGGCTGATGTAACCCGCGATGGCGGTTTCCCGCCGCTGATGCTTGACCCCATCGATTTCATGACGCTCTACCGGGCGCAGATGGCCCAGCAGAAGTCTCAATCCGCCTCGGCCTAAATCTTCCAGATGGCGTTCGCACCAAGCCGCTCGATGAGGGCCTCATGGCGCGAACGCTCCGCCTCCGACAATCGTGGTGTTAGCGGAGCCGGTCGCGACACGGCTGGCTGTCTCATGGGCGTGAGGGCAGCAGCCACGGACGTCTTGGCAAGCAGTTCCAGACCGGGTTGTTTACCCCCCATGAGTTCCAGATAGACCTGCGCCAGAAGCTCGACGTCCAGCATCGCGCCGTGGCCCCTGTTCTTTCGCTCATCCAGGCTGATGTTGAAACGCCGACACAAGGCATCCAGCGACGCCGGCGAGCCCGGGAACTTCTTGCGGGCAATAAGTACGGTATCCACCGCCCGCCCGCCCTGCAGCGCAGGCTTCTTGGCCTTTGACAGCTCGGAATTCAGGAACTTGAGATCAAACTCCGCGTTGTGGATCACGAGCGGACTGTCCCCGATGAAGGCAAGAAACTCCTCCACCACCTGGGCAAACAGAGGCTTGTCACGCAGGAACTCGGTCGAGAGGTTGGTTATGCGCTGAGCCTCTTCCGGCACATCCCTTTGGGGGTTGAGGTAGGTATGATACCGCGCCCCTGTCGGCGTACGGTTATGAAGTTCGAGGCAACCGATCTCGATGACCCTGTGTCCCTGGGACGGCTCAAGGCCTGTGGTTTCTGTATCAAGGACAATCTCGCGCATGCTCAGGAAACCCAGATTTCGCCGCGCCGGTCTGCAAGCGCTTGAATGACATCGTCGACCTGCTTATCCGCGTACTCAAAACCCTTCGACGTATCAATCACGAAATCCGCCTTTGCCCGCTTCTCGTCGTCAGGCATCTGCTTTGCGACAATCGCCTCGAACTTCTCCGGCGTCATGCCCGGACGTGCAAGCACACGCGCGCGTTGCACATCGGCCGGTGCCGAGACAACCACGATCACATCCACGCGGCGAGGTCCGGCAGACTCGAGAAGCAAGGGTATGTCGAGAACCACCATCCGCTCCCCTCTCGCCGCGCAGTCCTGGAGAAACTTGGCCTGCGCCAGGCCAACAAGCGGGTGAACGATGCGCTCCAGACGGCGCAGTTCCTCCGGCTTGCCAAGCACCAGTCGCGACAGCACTTGCCGATCGATCCGTCCATCCACATTGGCCTGCGGAAAGAGCGCCGTTATGGGTTCCACGGCAGCCCCACCCGGCTCATAGAGACCATGCACCAGCGCATCCGAGTCACAAACAGGCACCCCACGCTTGGCGAACATCTGCGCGGTCGCACTTTTGCCCATGCCGATGGATCCCGTGAGCCCGATGATCAACATGTTCAGCGGCCCTCGAGAATGGAGACAAGATGGTTGCGCAGCTGCGACGTCACGCTGGGTGCCACGCCAAACCAAGCCTCGAACCCCGGCACGGCCTGATGCAGCAGCATGCCAAGCCCGTCGACAGCTTTGAGGCCTCTCCGGCGCGCCTGCGCAAGCAATGGGGTTTCAAGCGGCCGATAGACAATATCGACCACAACACCCTCCGGTACCATCGCAGCTAGATCCAGCGTCAGCGGAGCCTCGCCGCTCATGCCAAGCTTGGTTGTATTGACCAGTATCCGGCTAGAACCAACGGCTGACAGGGCATCCTCCCACGCCAGAGGTTTCACCCGTGGTCCAAAGAAAGTGGCCAGGGTTTGCGCATTGGCAATGGTGCGGTTCACGAGGCAGATTTCGCTCACATCGCGTGAAAGCAACCCATGGATGATCGCTCGCGCTGCTCCGCCAGCCCCAAGGACCGTCACCCGTTCGCCGGCAACACCACCAACACCCGCTACATCCAGCGACGCCAGAAACCCCGCCACATCCGTGTTCAAGGCATGCGTACGCCCATTCTCGAA
>JBILGJ010000167.1:0-6403 GCA_044351125.1 Micropepsaceae bacterium | reverse complement strand
CCATTTCCGGGTTCCTCCGGAAGAGACCGTCATGATTGGCGACCAATTGCGCGACCTTCAGGCCGCGCGCGCTGCCGGGGTCCGGCGGCTGCTGGTACGTACGGGAAAAGGGTCAGAATTGCAGGCCAAAGGACTGTCTGACGACATTTTGCCCGTGGCGGTCTATGATGATCTTTATTCTGCCACTGACGCCCTTCTGCGGGAGACCTGACGCCTTGGTACGCCCTCCTTCCGGACCCCTCGCCCTGATCGGCCTGGCATTCCGCCTGGCCGTGGCAGCGTTCGTGGTTTGCGCCCTCGGGTTTCCGGTCTGGGTCTGGTCGCTTGAGCGGGCCTCCTCGGAGCCGGCGGATGCGGATGCGATCATTGCGCTCACCGGTGGCGAGGGACGGCTGCAGGCCGCCATCGACCTCCTGGACCGCGGCAAGGGCGAGCGGCTTTTGATTTCCGGGGTTCATGCCGAGACGACACGTGCGGACCTTTTCGACGCGGCGGGCAGCGCACCGCGGCGGGCCGCGTGCTGCGTCGACCTTGGCCGCAGCGCCGAGAACACGATCGGCAATGCCGGCGAAGCCGCCGCGTGGATCTCGACGCATGACTATCACCGCGTCATCATCGTGACGGCGAGCTATCACATGCCGCGCAGCCTGCTCGAACTGCACGCCGTCAAGCCCGAGATCGAGTTCATCTCCTATCCCGTTTTCCCCGACGACATACGGCTCAACGACTGGTGGAAGGACCCCTATACGTCGAGCGTGCTTGCGGGTGAATACATGAAATTCCTCGCGGCCACGGTCCGGGTCGCGGCGGCGTCAAGCCTTTGGACCCAGGCTGCGCATCCTCCCGAGCCCGCCACCATCGAAGCTGCTCCCTCCGACCTCACGACCAGTTCCAGCAACTGATACGTCCGGCACGCAAGAGATCCTCGTGACCTTTATCCGTCTTACCCTGTTTCAGCTCTACTTCTGGACGTGGTCCGCCCTCATCAATCTCGCCTTCCTGCCCGCCCTGCTCATGCCACGGCAGGTTGTCGTGCACGGCATGGAGATCTGGGCGAAGGCCTGCTTCTGGGGCGTGAGGCACATCGTCGGGCTCGATTTCGAGGTGCGCGGACGCGAGAACCTGCCTGAAGGTCCTGCGATCTATGCGGTCAAGCACATGTCGATGTGGGAGACCATCGCCCAGCACATCCTGCTGCGCGATCCGGCCATCATCATGAAGCGCGAGCTGCTCGTGGTGCCGTTCTATGGGTGGTACGCGCGCAAATGCGAGATGATCGTGATCGACCGCGATGGACATGCGGCGGCACTGCGAAACATGATCCGCACGGCTCGCGAGCGGATCGCTGCCGGACGACCCATCGTGATCTTCCCGGAGGGCACGCGCAAACTGCCGGGCGATGCGCCCGACTACAAGTCAGGCGTTGCTGCGCTCTATACATCGCTGCATGTGCCGTGCGTTCCGGTGGCGCTGAATTCGGGCCAGTTCTGGGGACGCAAGGGCATCAACCCGCGCCCGGGCCGGATCGTGCTCGAGATCCTTCCGCCGATCGCGCCGGGCCTTGCCCGCGGGCAGTTCATGGAAGACCTGCAGGCAGGCATCGAAACGGCGACGCGGCGGCTGATCGAAGAAGGACAACTGCAGTCCGCGACCGTGACAGCCTGATTTTCCGCGGCCAGCGCGGTTAATGCTGGCCGCGCTTGCACCATCTGAACATAGCAAGAACGATTTATTGTGACGTTCATGACCGTCATGTAGACTGCGCGGCTATGTCATCAGGACCCTCGCCGATGAACGCCCCAGGCGATATTTCGCACCAGATATGGGACCTCAAATACCGTCTCAAGGGCGCGGGCATCGCCAGCGAAGAGACGATTGCCGACACGTGGGCGCGCGTGGCTGGTGCGGTGGCGCTTGCCGAACGGCCCGAGGAGCGCGCCCGCTGGCGCGACGAGTTCCTTGGCATCCTCCAGGATTTCCGTTTCCTGCCCGCGGGCCGGATCCTGTCCGGAGCGGGATCGGGACGCGCGGTTACCCTGTTCAACTGCTTCGTCATGGGGACGATCCCCGATGACATGGCCGGCATCTTCGAGAACCTCAAGGAAGCCTCGCTCACCATGCAGCAGGGCGGCGGCATCGGCCACGACTTCTCGACACTTCGGCCCCGCGGGGCCGAGGTGAAGCGGGTGGGCTCGGACGCCTCGGGGCCGATTTCGTTCATGGATGTCTGGGACGCCATGTGCAAGACGGTCATGTCGGCCGGCGCGCGACGTGGCGCCATGATGGCAACCCTGCGCTGCGACCATCCGGATATCGAGGCCTTCATCGAGGCCAAGCGCGAGAAGGACCGGCTGCGGAACTTCAACCTGTCTGTCCTGGTCACCGACCGTTTCATGGATGCGGTGCGCAACGACGAGCCATGGGACCTTGTCTTCGAAGGAAAGGTCTACAGGACCGTATCTGCACGCGGGCTCTGGGACCGCATCATGGCGTCGACCTATGCCTATGCGGAACCGGGGGTCATCTTCATCGACCGCATCAACGCGCGCAACAATCTCTGGTACGCGGAGAAGATCTCGGCGACCAACCCGTGCGGCGAACAACCCCTGCCGCCGCATGGTGCGTGCCTGCTTGGCTCGCTGAACCTGGTCAAGTTCGTGCGGGATCCCTTCAGCGACGCCGCGCGGCTGGACGAGGATGCGCTGGCCGCGGTTGCGCGCGTGGCCGTGCGCTTCCTCGACGACGTGATCGATGTGTCGAACTATCCGCTGTCGCAGCAGGAGCGCGAGGCGAAGTCCAAGCGGCGGATCGGCCTTGGCGTCACGGGGCTTGCCGATGCGCTGATCATGTGTCGTGTGAGCTATGGCAGCGCGGACTCGCTGCGGCTGATCGGGCGGTGGATGAACTGCATCCGCCGCGCGGCGTATCTTGCGTCCGCGGAAACCGCCGGCGAAAAGGGCCCCTTCCCGCTTTATCAACGCGATCCGTACCTTGCCGGCATGACCGTGCAGGAACTGGACGCGGACGTGAGGGCGGCCATCAGCTCGCAGGGCATACGCAATGCGCTGGTCACTTCCATTGCCCCGACGGGGACGATTTCACTTCTGGCCGAGAACGTCTCGTCAGGGATCGAGCCCGTATTTGCCTATACATACCGGCGCAAGATCCGTCAGGAGAGCGGTGAGGTCCGGGAGCAGGTCGTCGAGGACAATGCCTATCGCCTCTACAGGCACATGTTCGGTGATGGCGCCCTGCCCGCGTACTTCGTCAACGCCCAGGACCTGCCGCCGGATGCACATATTGCCGTGCAGGCGGAAGTGCAGAAGTACGTCGACAGCTCGATCTCGAAGACGGTCAACTGTCCGGCCGACATTCCCTTCGACAGGTTCAAGGACATCTACCAGAAGGCCTATGACACGGGGTGCAAGGGATGCACGACGTGGCGGCCCAACGATGTCACGGGGTCGATCCTGAGCCCGATGGAGACCCCTGCCGTTTCTGCAAGCCCACCGGCGGAGCCCGAAGCGGAGCCGATGGCGTCTGCCGTATCGCCGCCGAGACCGAGGCCGGTGTCCGCGGATGGTGGCGTCGTCTACATGACGCGTCCGCTGGACCGGCCCGAGGCCCTTCCCGGGACGACCTACAAGGTGCGCTGGCCCGAGTCGGACCATGCCATCTACATCACGCTGAACGACATCATCGAGGGCGGGCGTCGCCGTCCGTTCGAGATCTTCATCAACTCGAAGAACATGGAGCATTACGCTTGGACCGTTGCCCTCACGCGCATGATCAGCGCCGTGTTCAGGCGCGGTGGCGATGTGTCGTTCGTGGTCGATGAACTGAAGGCCGTGTTCGACCCGCGCGGCGGACAATGGGTCAACCGGCAGTATGTTCCCTCGCTGCTGGCGGCGATCGGCGGCGTGATCGAGGAGCACATGCTTTCGATTGGTTTCCTTTCGCGCGCGTCCGATACGCCGGCCACGCAGGCCAAGGTGGCGATGCTGGCCGAGCGTCCGGCGGGCGCCCCCGATCCGCAGGGACCCGCGCCAGCCGCAACACCGGATCCTTTGCCCACCGGGCTTTCGACAAAGTTCTGTCCACGCTGCAGCAGCCCGGGTCTGATCCGCATCGAGGGTTGCGACACCTGCCTCAATTGCAGCTATTCGCGGTGCGGGTAACCGCCATGCGCGCAGGCTGACGATCGTGGGTTTTGCAAAACACATCCTGACGCGGTTGCGAAGCCTTGGTTCATGGCTGCGGCGGCAGGGTGCACTGCGCTGGCGCAGTGCCGTCATGCTCATTCCCGTGGCGGCCCTTGCGCTGGGACTGGCCGGCTATGGTGTGTGGTGGCGCCTGCTTGCGGACAGCGTGCAGGACTCGCTTTCAACGATCCAGAACGAACAAAAGGCGCTGGGCCGGAACCTGGAATGGAACGCGCTGACGGTCGACGGATTTCCCTACATGGTCGATGCGACGCTGAGCAAGCTGCGGCTGCTCGCGCCGGACATCGGCGCGGTCTGGGATGGCGAGCGCGTCGTCGTGAGGTTGCGTCCGCTTTCGCCCGGGTCCATCCGGATCTCGCTTGAAGGACCGCAGCATTTCTTCCACGTGGCCAATGGCCGCTGGATCGAGGGCGACGTTGTGGCCGACAAGGCGCTGTTCTCGGGGCGCAGCAAGGACAGGATGCAATCGGTCACAGCGGAGATCGAGCGTCTGACCGGCAAGGGAAAACTGGATGCATCGGATTTCAGCTTCATCCTGGAGCGGGGAACTGCGGGTCTTGCGCTCAATGCGGCCGAGGGTAACGCAAGCCTGCCGCGCCTGGACATCTCTGCACAGATCACGAACCTGGCCCTGCAGGGACAGGTGGTGCTGCCGCTTGGTCCTTCGATTGAACAGTTCAGCCTTGATGTCGGGGTGTCGCTGCCCAAGACGCTGCCCGTCGCGACCGTCGATGCCATCGTGCAGGCGTGGCGTGCCACGGGGACGCCCATTGAGATCAGGGCGTTTTCGTTCGACTGGGGCGGGGTCCACCTGTCTGCAACGGGTGAGATCCTGCTCAATGGGCAGGGCCTTCCTGAAGGGTACCTGAAGCTGACGATCGGCAATCACTCGCGGATGCTGCAGGTGCTGGAAGAGATGGGCTGGATCTCGAGCGAGACGCATGCGCGGGCCAAGCCAATCCTGGACGTCATGGCCTTCGTCAGTGGCGATCCGAAGCGCAAGATCAGCGTGCCGCTGCGCTTTGCAGGCGGGGATGTCTATCTGGGCCCTGCCCGCCTGCTCACGCTGCAGGCACCCCAGCGCGCCGATGAACCGGGACTGCCTTGAGGGCGCGCTGCGGGGCGCCATGCCCGGTCACTTCGAGTTGCCGGTATCGCGCCCGAAGTTTGCGGCTGGCGTGTCCTGTCCGGCCTCGATCACGCTGCGCCTGATCGCCCGCGTCCTCGTGAACAGATCGAAGAGCATGTCGCCTTCGCCCCAGCGTATTGCGCGCTGCAGGCGCGAGAGATCTTCCGAGAAGCGACCGAGGACCTCGAGAACCGCCTCGCGATTGTTCAGGAACACATCGCGCCACATGGTCGGATCGGAGGCTGCGATGCGCGTGAAGTCGCGGAAGCCGCCGGCCGAGAACTTGATCACTTCGCCCTGCGTGACCTGCTCGAGGTCGCTTGCGGTGCCCACGATGTTGTAGGCGATGAGGTGGGGCACGTGGCTTGTGATGGCCAGAACGAGGTCATGGTGCCTTGCCTCCATGATCTCGACCCGCGAACCGCAACCGCGCCAGAAGGATGCCAGCGTGTCGACAGCCGCCTGGTCGGTGCCGGCCGGGGGCGTGAGGATGCACCAGCGACCATCGAAGAGCTCAGCAAAGCCCGCGTCAGGGCCGGAGTGCTCGGTGCCCGCGATCGGGTGTCCGGGTATGAAGTGAACGCCCTGCGGTACATGGGGGCCCACGTCACGAACGACCGCCATCTTCACGGAGCCGACATCGGTCAGGATCGCGCCGGGCCGCAAGGCGCCAGCGATTTCCTGGGCCACACTGCCGAAGGCGCCGACGGGCGTGCACAGGATGACGAGGTCTGCGTCGCGTACGGCATCGGCGGGATCCTCGTGGATCGAATGGCAGAAGCCGCGATCGGCTGCCTTTTTACGGACGTCGGCCGTGTGTGCGGTTCCGGCGATGTGGGCGGCCAGGCTGCCGCGGCGCATGGCATAGGCCAGAGACGAGCCGATGAGACCGACGCCGACAAGGGCGACCTTCGTGAACATGGGACCGGTGCGCGTGGTCATGCCAGGAACTCCGCAAGGGCTGCGATCGCTGCACGGTTGCCTTCCTCGGAGCCGACCGAGATGCGCAGGCAGTCGGGAAGTCCATAGGACGATACGGCGCGCACGATGA
>JBILGJ010000065.1:0-10106 GCA_044351125.1 Micropepsaceae bacterium | reverse complement strand
TTCACTGAAACATGGTCTACCCATGCCGCCGGAGAAGGGCTTCCAACGGAAACCCGCGCCCGGATCCATACACGCGATCCAACCAGACAATGGGGTCTTGCATGAAGATGAAACTGGGTTTTGCCGCTGCGCTGGCGATGTCTGTTGCCACGTCGGCCATTGCCGCGGACGATACTGATCCGCGCTACAAGGACTACCAGCCGACGTCAGGCGTCTCGGGCACGATCAAGTCGATCGGTTCGGACTCGCTGAACAACCTGATGACGCTGTGGGCTGAAGATTTCAAAAAGATCTATCCGTCCGTGAAGATCGAAATCGAAGGCAAGGGTTCATCGACGGCCCCGCCGGCCCTGATCGCCGGTACGGCCCAGTTCGGACCGATGTCGCGTCCGATGCGCCCCGCAGAGATTGACGCATTCGAAGCGAAGTTTGGCTACAAGCCGACCGAAATGAAGGTTGCCGTGGACGCCCTCGCCGTCTACGTCAACAAGGACAATCCGCTCAAGTGCCTTGCCCTCGGCCAGCTCGACGGCATCTTCTCGGTCACGCGCAACTCGGGCTCGCCCGCGATCAAGACGTGGGACCAGATCGGTCTGACCGGCGAGTACGCCGGCAAGGCGATCTCGCTCTTTGGCCGCAACTCGGCCTCGGGCACCTATGGCTACTTCAAGGAAGTGGCGCTTCTCAACGGCGACTATCTGTCCTCCGTCAAGGAGCAGCCGGGTTCCTCGGCCGTCGTGCAGGGTATTGCTGCCGACAAGTTCGCCATGGGCTACTCGGGCATCGGCTATCGTACAGCCGACGTTCGTCCGCTCGCCGTTTCGGGCCGCGATGGCACGTGCTTCGATCCGTCCAAGGCCAACGCCTATTCGGGCAAGTACCCGATCACGCGCTTCATGCTGATGTACATGAACAAGAACCCGTCGGCTCCGCTTGAACCGCTCCGCGCCGAGTTCGCCCGCTTCATCTACTCGAAGAATGGCCAGAACGCTGCGGTGAAGGATGGCTACTATCCGCTGCCATACGTGGTCGCGCAGGACGCTTCTGCACGCCTCGGCGTGAAGTAAGGCACCCACAAAGGGTCTTGACGATTGGGCCTGGTCGCGCATCAACCTGTGCGGCCGGGCTTGCTTCGGAGCCTGGGGAGGCTCTTTGAAGTGAGCGGGGCGCCGCTGTAGACTCGGTTGCCTTACTAGGGGGGGAGACAGCTTCGGTGAATACCAATTCCGCCAGCAACACGGGAAGCGCCCGTTCGGCGTCCGTGCTCTACCAGCGACCCAAAAAGACCAAATCATCTGTGCTGTTTGCGGATGCAGCGGCGGGGTGGAGCATTCGCATCGGTGGCACGCTCGTCATCATCGCTGTCTTCACGATCATGTTGTTCCTCGTCTACGTTGCGTCGCCATTGCTCGACAATGGCCGGGTTGAGGGCACTCGTGAATTTGCGGTTGGCAACGCCGGCTCGGTCATCAACACGCAGATGGACGAAAACCAGACCATCGTCGTGCGCATGACAGATACGGGCGCTGTCGATGGATTTCATGCGGCGACCGGCAAGCCCATCAATCTGCCACAGTTCGACTTTGGCGGTCTCGTGGCGTCAAGCTTTGCGCGTACATTGATGGGTGATGACATCATCTTCGCCTTTCCCGATGGCACAGTGCGCACGGCGCGCATCGACATCCATCCCAAGGTCGTCTCGGAGGCAGATGCCCCGAAAAACATGGCACCCATCGACGCGCGCGACCTCACCGACGGCAAGCTGATCTACTCGCGAATCCCGGGCCAGTTCCGCAAGATCGATCCTTCACTGGTTTTGGATGCGCCGATCCAGATTGCACCCTCTGGCACGCCGATCGTGAAGATGGATTTTCGCGTAGGCGGCACGATGGAGCGGCCGCTGCGCACATTCGTGACACTGGATGCCACCGGCAAGATCCGCCTGTCGCAGACCTACAGCGAACTCAACATGATGACCGGGGAGCTGTCGACCCAGCTCAGCAATGCCGAGATCCCGCTCGCAGCCAAGGTGGAGGATGTGCATTCGATCCTGCTCAACACGCAGGCGGACCGCGTCATCGTCGCCATGAAGGACGGGACGGTCTATCGGTTCAATACGCGCAATTTCGGAAAGCCAGAACTGGCCGAGACCACACGGGTTCTTCCTGCCGGCGTTGCCCTGTCGGCGATCGCCTATCTGAACGCCGAAACGTCGCTTGTCGTCGGCGGCGCGGACGGCTCTGTCGCGATCTGGTTCGGCGTTGACCGCAAGAGCAAGAACACGACCGACGGCGTGGTCATTACAAAGGTGCATGCCGACTTCGCGCCGCAGCCTGCGGCCATCACCGACATCAGGGTCAGCCAGCGCACGCGGCTGTTCTCGACGACAGATGCCAAGGGTAATGTGTGGATCCGTCATGGCACCACCGAGCGGACACTGCTTGAACTGCCGGGCACGCCTGACACGAGTGGTCTGGTGGCCACCGTGTTCGCTGCCAAGGATGACGGCATCCTGGGGATCGGAAACAATGGCAAGGTGACGCTCTGGGGGCTCAGCATTCCGCACCCGGAGACAACGCTCCAGTCCCTGTTCGGCAAGGTCTGGTACGAAGGCTATTCGGAACCCCAGTTCGTGTGGCAGTCGACGGCCGGTACGGATGCAGCCGAGCCCAAGATCTCCCTGATCCCGCTGATCTTTGGCACGTTCAAGGCGGCGATCTACTCGCTGATGCTCGCCATTCCCATCGCCCTGTTTGCAGCGGCCTATACGTCCGAGTTCGTAAGTCCCCGTACACGCGCCGTGGTGAAGCCCATCATGGAATTGATGGCGACCCTGCCATCCGTCGTGGTCGGTTTCGTCGCCGCCCTTGTGCTGTCCCCCATTGTCGAAAACTGGATTGCCGCCATCGTGATCGCATTCGCGGTGATCCCGCTGACCGTCATTACGGTGTCCTATGTCTGGCAGCTGATGCCGGACAGCGTGTCAAATCTCCTCGACGGCGTGCCAAAACTGATTGCCTACCTTCTGGCGGTCGCGGCTGCGGTGTGGATGTCGATCCTCGTGGGCCCCGTTATCGAGAGCGTCTTCTTTGGTGGCGACTTCAAGAAATGGACCGCCGGCGAAGGCTCGGGGCAGCCTTTCCTGTTCATCCTGCTTGTCCCGGCATCCTTCGTCATTGCGATCCTGCTGACCCGTCCCCTGTTCAATGTCGCCTATCGCGAGCGGCTTCGTGAACTGCCGCGCCTGGCGGCGGCCTTGCGGGAACTGACCGGCTGGCTCCTGCTGATCGTGCTGGCTTTGGGCATTGCCTTTGGACTTTCCATGCTTCTCGCAGACGTCGGCTATGACGCCCGCGGCGGGATTGTCGACGATTATGTCCAGCGCAACGCCCTGGTCGTGGCCTTCGCGATCGCCTTCGCCGAAATCCCGATCATCTATACGATTTCGGAAGACGCGCTGAATGCCGTTCCAAAGTATCTGCGTTCGGGATCGCTGGCCTGCGGCGCCTCGAAGTGGCAGACAACGGCCTGGATCGTGATGCCGACAGCAGCCTCAGGCATATTCTCGGCGATCATGATCGCGTTGGGGCGCGCAGTCGGCGAGACCATGATCGTCGTAATGGCCACCGGCAACACGCCCGTCATGGACATCAACATCTTCAATGGCCTGCGAACATTGTCGGCGAATATCAACGTGGAACTACCCGAGGCCGTCAGGGATTCGACCCTGTATAGGACACTTTTCCTATGTGCGCTCGTGCTGTTCGCAATGACCTTCGTCATCAACACCATCGCAGAGGTCGTCAGGCAGCGCTATCGCAAGCGCGCGGCTCAGCTGTAGGGACCGGGAGCGCACCATGAGCGAAACAACAACCCAGGCCGCCGCCACCGCAACCCCGCTTCCAGCGGTCCGCCGACGCATCAGCAGCGACCTCTCGGCGCGCGGTGAGCCCTATGTCTGGATGATGGGGGCTGCGCTTGTGATGGGCCTCGCCATGATCATGGGCCTGCTCGGCTACGTGTTTTATGTCGGCGCCATCACGTTCTGGCCGCAGCAAGTGGTCACGGTCAAAACGCTTGACGGGCGCACGATCGCCGGCGAGATCTTCCGCAGCGAAGACTACCGCGTTCCGGATGCGGTACTGGAAAACCTGCCGGCAGAGACGCGAGAGAAGATTGCCGAGAAACTCGGCATGGCGCGCCGCACCATGTATCGCGTCGGAAACTACGATCTTTTCGGCGAAGATTTCGTCTGGGTCTCGGATTTCGAAAAGAAGAGTGTGACCTTTGATCGTGCGATGTTCTTCGTCGAACGTCTCGAGTGGGGCGCCTTTATCGGCAAGGTCAAGGGCTTGGACCTCGATGGCAAGTCTGTTGCCAAGCCGGACCTCAAGTCCTTGACGGCTGCGGTGCGGGCTGGCCAGGTCCGCAGGCGCGCGATTGAGGCGATCGAGAAGGGTGCGATCAACGACATCAACCACGCGCTGGACGAGCTGCGCCTCGACATCCGGCGGGCCGAGATCGAGTACGGAGCCTCGAGCGCTGAAGTCCAGGCTGAGAAGCTTCGCGTTGAGAATGAAAGCAACGTCCTGCGCGCGCAGTATGCGGTGCTCGAGAAGAAAGTGACGGCCCTCCGGTCGACGGATGACCGTTTCACGATCACGCTCGAGGCAATCGACGGCCGCACCAAGACCCTGTCGCTCTCGCGGATCGTCCGTCTCTACCCGGCCAATGCCATGGCATCGGAGCAGAAATGGACTGTCTATTTCGACCGCTGGATCGAGTTCCTGACAGCAGCCCCGCGCGAGGCGAATACCGAAGGCGGCATTTTGCCGGCTCTCGTGGGCACGCTGACCATGATGGTCTTGCTCAGCCTGGCGGTCGCACCCTTTGGCATCGTGACCGCCCTCTATTTGCGCGAGTATGCCAAACAGGGCCCTCTGGTGTCGTTCATTCGCATCTGCGTCAACAACCTGGCGGGCGTTCCATCGATCGTCTACGGCGTCTTCGGCCTCGGTTTCTTCTGTTACGTGCTGGGCGGCTCCATCGACCAGATCTTCTATCCGGAGCGCCTGCCCGCTCCAACGTTCGGGACGGGCGGTATCCTCTGGGCGTCACTGACCCTGGCACTGCTGACGGTGCCTGTGGTCATCGTCGCGACGGAAGAGGCACTGGCGGCCGTGCCGCGCTCCATGCGCGAGGGATCGCTGGCCTGCGGGGGATCGAAGTGGCAGACCATCTGGCGTATCGTGCTTCCGAGCGCGGCGCCCGGCGTGATGACGGGCCTGATCCTGGCCATGGCACGCGGCGCCGGCGAGGTGGCGCCGCTGATGATCGTGGGGGTGGTGAAGTTGGCGCCGGAACTGCCGATCGACTTCATGGCACCGTTCGTGCACTTCGATCGCAGCTTCATGCACCTGGGTTTCCACATCTATGACGTGGGCTTCCAATCGCGAAACTCGGAGGCCGGACGCCCGATGGTGTTCGTGACGACATTGCTGCTGATCGCCCTTGTTGTTTCGCTCAATGCATTCGCCATCATCGTGCGCGAACGGCTGAAGCGGGCCTACCAGGTCGGATCATTCTAGAGGTTTGGGGGAGAACCGATGAGTACCCGCATGACACAAGCCAAGGCCGATGATTTCGGGTCGACGGCCTATCATCCCGTGGAAGGCACCGGTGCCGTCAGCATCGAGGTCAAGGATTTCAATCTGTGGTACGGCGAGTCCCAGGCGCTCTGGGGTAACACGCTGAACATCTACAAGGGCCTGTGTACGGCGCTTATCGGGCCGTCGGGTTGCGGCAAGTCCACCCTGCTGCGCTCGATGAACCGGATGAACGACCTAGTGGACGGCGTGAAGACTACGGGGCAGATGCTGCTGGATGGCGAACCCATCTTCGGCAAGCAGGTGGATGTCATTGCCCTGCGAAAGCGCATGGGGATGGTGTTCCAGAAGCCGAACCCCTTCCCGATGTCGATCTTCGAGAATGTAATCTATCCGTTGCGCGTCGACGGCGTGACCAATCGCAAGCTTTTGCGCGAGACGGCGGAGGCGGCCCTCAAGGGTGCAGCGTTGTGGGAAGAGGTCAAGGACCGCATTGACCAGAGCGCACTTGGCCTTTCGGGCGGTCAGCAGCAGCGCCTGTGCATCGCGCGCGCCATCGCCGGCAATCCGGAGGTCCTGCTCATGGACGAGCCCTGCTCGGCGCTTGACCCGATCGCCACCTCGAAGATCGAGGAACTGATCGACGAGCTGAAGGGCAAGTACACGATCGTGATCGTGACCCACAACATGCAGCAGGCTGCGCGCGTCTCGGACAACACGGCCTTCATGTACCTGGGGCGCCTGATCGAGTACGGCGACACCAAGGCGATGTTCGAGAAGCCGAAGGTCAAGCGCACCGAGGATTACCTCACCGGTCGATTCGGCTAGGCTTTCATCGCCGACCGCCGACTTGCTCCCCGGCCTTTGGGCGGCTGGGGAGGATAATTTAGTTGCATTTTTGCAACATTTTGCACTTTTATGACACTCTCGTGACGACCCGCCCCGATCGCGTGCAGGTGCCGACGCTCATCGTGTCCCCATTTTTGCACCGATTTCGGTGTCGACCCGCTCAACCCTTCATGCGCTTTCCCGCAGCCCGAGCTGCGGCGTGTCCGAGCGCTGAAATCCGCTGAATACCTTATGAAGCGCTCATATCGTTCACAGCGAGGGTCACACCGTCACGGTATCCGCGCACTGGTCCACGGCACCTCTGGCGCACCTTGTGCGCCGCTTGAAAAAAGCTCCCGTGCCTGGGCCCGGAAAAAATGCGCACGCCGTGCGTTCACACACTTGTCATATTGCGCACAATGTGCATATTAACCCTAGCAGAGCACGCGGGGTTGGCCCGTCGTGGTGGACCTGCGGTCCCATCTGTCGGCGGCGAAGACCGGCTGGCAGGCAAAGGAGTGCACGACCATGAAGAACGGTTTCCCCTCAGCCATCTGGGTTGTCCTGGCGCCATTCTGGCCGCTGGCGGCCCTGGGGCTTGTGTATGCGGCGGTCTACGCGACCCGCATCTAAAGCCCTCCGGCCTCTTGTGCCGGTCATGAAAGAGGGCAGGACGGAGCGATCCGCCTGCCCTTTCTGCTTTCAGGAAGCGGGCGCCCCTCGCCGCCCGGCTTCAGTTCGCCGGAACGGGTGCCGGCGCGGGGCTTTGGGGCTGAATGGCCTTTGTTGCGGCGGGTGGCTGCGCCATTGATTGCATCGCCTCAAGGATGGTCGCGTAACGCGCGATCTGGCGGGTGCCCGACGACTTCACGATATAGCCCCGGGCCTTGAGCTGCTTCTCGAAGTCCGGCATGTGGCCGGCGCCCCAGGGCAGGTAGATCACGCTGAAGCGGGTGCCGTAGCTGTCGAACGTGGCCAGGGCCTTGCGGTTGCGGGCGACGATCAACTCGTCCATGGCTGCCATGATCTGGCCCTGCGTGAAGTCCTGTGTGACCTGCATGTATTTCTGCATGGCCTCATAGGTCGATCCGCTCTGGAACACGCCACCGACCGCCTCGATGAACTTTCGGGTCCCTGGCGTCAGTTCCGACACGTCTACATCGGCGAACACAACGAAGGGCTTGGCAGGATCCACCGCCGGGGCAACTGTACCCGGGGTCGGCGGGGGCAGGTCCAGACGGTTGGAATTCTTGAGCAAAAGCTGGAATTCGTCCTGCGAGTCGAGCCCCAGGCCCCGCGCTGCATTTTCGTAGGTGGGGCTCGTTTTCATGACCCCAGACCGATCGGAGACGCCCTCGGCGAGGACAATCGCGCTCGGCGGAATGCTGGCATACAGATCGCGGTAGAATTGCGGTTCACCGATATGAACCATGCCGACGAGATGCACCTCGCTTGCGCCCTTTGCCATCACAGTCTGGCGAACCTCCAGACCCTCACGCCCGAACTTCAGGTAGCCGCCGGTCTGCTGCTCGATCATCACCGGAATGGCGATGACGAGGGCAACAACCGGAACGACGACAAGCACCAGCGCTGCCATGGGGGCTGCAATCAGCGTGCGCCGCACGAGGCGCTCGTGATAGGGCAAGTCTGCGGTGCGGATCAGGAACGTGCCATAGGTCAACCTGTTCATGAGCATGCCGAACAGAACCGCTGCCAGCGACGCGGCTTCGAGCGAGACAAGCGTCGCTGGATCGTTGATTGACCATGACACGCCTGGAGCACCCGCCAATTGCCACAGCATCGCGAGAACCGCCGGCAACAATGTCAGCTTCGGCAGGTGCGGAACCAGGATGAGGGCTGCCAGAACAAGAAACCCAAGGGTTCCCGAAAGCCCTGACAGCTGCATCCGCACACCGAACAAGGAGCTGTCGATTGCGGATTTGACGAGAAATCCATCGATCAGTCCAAGGACCGAGCTGGCGAGCGTCACAAGCAGAAAGGCGTTGGCGATGAAGACCGGGATCGACAGCGCGATCCGTCGTCCGGTGGCAGGTTGGTCACTCATCTTCGGGCGGGCCCCGTCTCGTTGGGTTGTTGCAGGTTACGCATCTTAGGCAAAGGACGGGGGAGATAAATCTGGTTCGCCTGAAAGGGGATATTGAGGCCGTGCGATTCGCCCCGCAGGCCAGCGGCGGGGCGCGCGCATTACCCCCATTGGTTGACGGTGTGACAATCTGTGCAAAACGGTCCCGCAACCGTTTCTTTTGTGCAACAACGGGCGTTCAATGCCCGGGCGAGGCCGAACTCTTCACCCAACCGTCATGGTTCTGTCACGCATCGCCCCGAAACTCCGCCCCGTGACTGGGGTTGAAGATCAGCGGGCCCGCCGTTGGCGCAAATCCGGCTTTTCTTGGGACTAACTTGAAACCTTTTGATGGGGGACTGAGCATGAAGAAGACAATCTGGCTCGCGACCACGGCGCTCGTGGCGATGAGCATGGTGGCGGCTCCGGCCGTGGCTGGCCGCTCCAAGGCTGACCAGCGCGATGCGGAAATCGCCGACCTGAAGGCGCGCCTCGAGAAGCTTGAGCAGGAATCGACTGTCGCGAAGGCTGAAGCAGAGGACGCAGCAATCGTCACCGGTTCGCGCCTGAAGCAGATCGAAGACACGCAGAACGCGGTCCAGTGGTCGTTCGCCGACGGTCGTCCGTCGGTGCGCTCGGGCGATGGACGCTTTGAGCTTGCCTTCCGTGGCCGCGTGCAGCTCGACTGGGCCTCGTTCGACCAGGACCAGAGTGACTTTGGCGCCGGTTACGGCGCCGTCGGCTCATGCGCCGCCACGAACGCGCTTTGCGACCTGGGCAGCGGCACGGTGTTCCGTCGCGTTCGCTTCGGGGTCGAGGGCAAGGTGTTCCGCGATTTCATCTATGAACTGCGCTTCGACTTCGGCGGTTCGGACGTCGAAGGCGCCGGCATCATCAACATCGCGCGTGTCGGCTACACGGGTATCCCGGGCCTGCGCATTCACGCTGGTGCGATCCAGCCGATCGTGACGATGTATGACGCCACTTCGTCGGCCGATCTGACGACGATGGAACGTCCTCAGGTCATCACGGTCCTCGCCAGCAACTTCGGTGGTGACAACGCCCGCATCGGTGTGGAAGCCACCTACCAGAAGGAAGGCCTCCTCTATCCGGAAGATAACTTTGTGATCTCGGGCGCCTTCACCGGTGACCGCGCTGCCACGAACCGCACGGCTGGTGACCGCGACGAGAACACCCAGGTCCTCGGCCGCCTCGCCTACCGCTTCTTCTCGGACGGCGTCTCGAATGCCCAGATCGGCATGAGCGCTGCGCAGCTGCAGTCGGGCCGCGGCGCTGCTGCGGCGTCGAACCGCACGATCCGCCTGCGTGAACGTCCGGAAATCCGCGTCACGGGCGAACGCTTCATCGACACCGGTGACATCAACATCGAGCCGGATCAGGGCGCGATGGCCTATGGCTTCGAGTTCGGCGCCAACTGGCAGAACCTCTACCTCGCCGGTGAATGGTACAAGTTCGACATCGACCGTCTGAACAGCGCGTCGGATCCGGAGTTCTCGGGCTGGTACGTTGAAGGTGAGTGGATCATCACGGGTGAAAACAAGCGTTACGCCGCTGCTGCCACGAACAAT
>JBILGJ010000121.1:0-7506 GCA_044351125.1 Micropepsaceae bacterium | reverse complement strand
CGTCGGTCTCCTCGCCGTGGTCGCTGGGTGGTGGCATTGGCGCATGGTCGCTCCATGGCCGCTACAGCACCCTCGACCTGAACTGGAACCAAGGTGTTGCCGGCGTCGCGACACCCACGGGTGGCGTGCGTGGTGGTGAAGAGACCCACACGATCCTTGGCGTGACGTGGTACATGAACTCAAACGTCAAGATGATGGCCGAGTACAACATGGTCGAAGTCGAGCGTCTGAACTCGTCGGGCGCCAGCCTCGATGCAGACTTTGACGTCATCCAGGGCCGCATGATGTTCACGTTCTAAGACGTGACCTTGAGTATCCTCTCCGCCCTTCTTCAGGGCGGAGAGGTTTCCTTCAGATAACCCCTTCCCTGACCCTGCACTTGCGGGGTCTTTTTTTTGCGGTGTTCTCAGACAGCGGGGGCGGCGTCGCGGATGGTCGCCTGCACGCGGGCCTGGCCCTTCCATTCGTCGAGCTTGAGCGTTGCAGCCACGTGGAGCCGCCTGCCCTTGTGCTGCAGCAGCAGGGCACCCAATTCGTTGTGGACGGCCTTGAACGCAATCGCGCCGAGGCGCGCGCCATCGGCAGACTGGAGCGTGCAGCGGACATGCTGCTCGCCGACAACCGAGGTCCATGCCACCGACAGAGACGGCAGAACAAAGACGGGCTCGGCGTTTCCTGCGCCATAGGGGCCGCAGCGCGCAACGAGGGCGCAGAGCTCGGGTGTTGCACCGCGCGCCGAGAGCGCGGCATCAATGACAAGCTCGCGCCCCTCGGTCGAGGCTGCGCAGTCGGCAGCCAGACGGGCCGCAAGGAATGCGCGCAGGTCGTCGATGCGTGCAGGGTCGATGGTCAGGCCTGCTGCCATGGCATGTCCGCCGCCATTGACGAGGAGGCCGGCTTCCCGCGCAGCAACAATGGCCGTGCCCAGATCGACGCCGCCTACCGAGCGGCCCGAGCCCTTGCCCACGCCCTCGTTCATCGCGATCACGATGGACGGTTTGCCGTAGCGGTCCTTCAGGCGCGAGGCGACGATGCCGATCACGCCGGGGTGCCAGCCCTCGCCCGCGACCACAAGAATGGGGCTTTCACGAATGTCGGCGCTGGTCTCGACGCGGGCAAAGGCCTCATCCTGGATCGTTTGCTCGATCTGCCGGCGTTCCTGGTTGAGGGCGTCGAGCTCCATGGCGATGACCTGCGCTTCGTTGCGACTGTCGGTTGCCAATAGCCTCGATCCGAGGTCGCAGCGCCCGACCCTGCCCCCTGCATTCACGCGCGGTCCGAGGACAAAGCCCAGATGGTAGGGTTCAACCGCGCCATTGATGCGACCGACCTCGGCAAGCGCCTCGAGACCGGGAACGGCGCCATTGCGCAGTTGTTCGAGACCGCGCATCACGAAGGCACGATTGACGCCCGTCAGTGGCACGACGTCGGCGACCGTGCCCAACGCCACTATGCCGAGCCAGCGACGCAGGTCCGGCATGGGGCGGGCGTCGAAGAAGCCGCGCTCGCGCAGCGCCCTGTTGAGGGCCACGCACAGCATGAAGGTTACGCCGATGGCTGCAAGCTGGCCCAGGCCAGAGGTGTCATCGCCGCGATTGGGGTTCACGATCGCGCAGGCCCGCGGCAGGGTGCCGGCCGGCAAATGGTGGTCGCAGACGATCACGTCGGCGCCCTTGGCCTCGGCTGCGGCCAGGGCCTCGTGGGCCTGCGTGCCGCAGTCGACCGTGACGATGACCTTCGCCCCGTTCGTGGCAAGGCGTTCCATCGCCGGGACATTGGGGCCATAGCCTTCGGCCAGGCGATCAGGAATGTAGACGACGGGGGTTGCGCCCACAGCAGTCAGGTAACGCGCCAGCAGTGCCGAGGACGTCGCGCCGTCCACGTCATAGTCGCCGAAGATCGCGATGCCCTCGCGCGCCTCGATGGCGGCGGCCAGGCGGTCGACCGCCAGATCCATGTCGCGGATGACACTGGGGTCCGGGAGGTCGTTCTTCAGCGTTGGATTGAGGAAGCCATCTGCTGCCGGCGCTGCGACGCCGCGGGCATGCAGCAGGCGCGCGATCACGTCGGGTGCGCGAAGCGTCTGGGCGATGCGCAGGACCTCGGAGGCGTCGGCCGGGCGTTCGACCCAGCGCCGTCCGAGCACCGAGCGCGACACGCCCAGCACGGTCGCGCGGTCGCCGTCTCCAGCCAGCGCGGCCTGCTTCATGCGATCAGCGGTCCTTGATGACGTGGCGGGCGCGGATCCAGCGCACGGTTCCCGTCTTCGAGCGCATGACGATGGTTTCGCTCGTCATGAACCTGCCCGTGCGATGGATCCCGCGCAGCATCGAGCCGTCGGTCACGCCGGTGGCGGCAAACATGACGTCGCCCGAGGCGAGGTCGAGCGTGCCGTATTTGCGGTTGAAGTCCTTGATGCCGATGCGCGCGGCACGTCCGCGTTCGTCGTCGTTGCGGAACACGAGGCGGCCCTGGATCTGTCCGCCCACGCAGCGCAAGGCGGCGGCAGCCAGCACGCCTTCCGGCGCGCCACCCTGGCCCATATAGATATCGATGCCGGTTTCGGGATCGCTCGTGTGGATGACACCGGCGATGTCGCCGTCGGAGATGAGCGCCACGGCGGCGCCGGCCTCGCGGACCTTGGCGATGATGTCGGCATGGCGGGGGCGATCGAGGATGCAGGCCTTGATCTCCTGCGGGCGCACGCCCTTGGCGCGTGCCAGCGCCAGAATGTTGTCGCGCGGGTCGGCATCGAGGTCGACGATGCCCTCGGGGTAGCCGCCGCCGATCGCGATCTTGTCCATGTAGGTGTCGGGGGCGTGCAGGAGGCTGCCACCCTCGGCGACAGCGACCACGGCAAGTGCGTTGGCCATGGCCTTGGCGGTCAGCGTCGTGCCTTCGAGCGGATCAAGCGCGATGTCGACCTTGGGCCCCTTGCCGGTGCCGACCTTCTCGCCGATGTAGAGCATGGGAGCTTCGTCGCGCTCGCCCTCGCCGATGACGACCGTGCCGTCGAAATTGCACTGGTTCAGCGCGCGCCGCATCGCGTCGACGGCGGCGCGGTCGGCGTCGTGCTCGTTGCCGCGCCCGACCTGGTCGTAGGATGCGATCGCCGCGGCTTCGGTCACGCGAGCAAGCTCAAGCGTCAAGATGCGTTCCAGACCGTCGGTCGTCGTAATGTCAGCCATGATTCCCTCAGAAACGTTCTATGCGGACCATACAAGGTTGCTCCATCACCGTCCCGGTCGAAACGATGGCGGCCAGGGCCTTGGCCATGGCGTCTTCCCGGGCTTCGTGGGTGATCATGACGACCGGCACGGCTTCGCCCGGCGACCTGCTGCGCTGCAGCATGGATTCGATTGAAATCCCCTGGTCGGCAAGGCACCGCGAGAGCACGGCAATCACGCCCGGCCTGTCGATGACCGTAAACCTCAGGTAGCAGGCGCCGACATGGCTCGCCAGAGGCACGATTTCCGGGCGAGAGATTGAGGCGGCAGGGGCGCCAAAGGCAGGGAGCTTCACGCCGCGGGCGATGTCGAGAATGTCAGCCATGACGGCCGAAGCGGTGGGGCCTGCGCCGGCGCCGCGCCCCTCATAGACCGATTTGCCCACGAGGTCGCCCTCGGCCACCACGGCGTTGAAAACGCCATCCACGTCGGCGAGCGGCGTGCCATGCGGGACCATCGCGGGATGGACGCGCTGGGTGATGCCGCGACCGTCGCGGCTTGCGATGCCCAACAGCTTGATGCGGAAGCCGAACTCGTCGGCGAAGGCGATATCGTCGGGCGTGATGCGCTCAATGCCTTCGACGTGGATGCCATCGAGAGCAGGCGCGTTCCCGAAGGCAACGGCGGCAAGCAGGGACAGCTTGTGTGCCGTATCCATGCCGCCGATGTCGAATGTGGGATCCGCCTCGGCGTAGCCCAGCTTCTGCGCTTCGGCCAGGACATCGCCGAAGCTGCGACCCGTAGCCTCCATCGTGGTGAGGATGTAATTGCAGGTCCCGTTCAGGATGCCATAGACGCGGGAGATGCGGTTGGCGCCGAGACCCTCGCGCAGCGCCTTGATGATGGGAATGCCACCGGCGACTGCGGCTTCGAAATTCAGGGCAAGGCCACGCTGTTCGGCACTCCTCGCAAGCGCCACGCCATGATGGGCCAGCAGCGCCTTGTTGGCGGTCACAACCGGGATGCCGCGGGCGATCGCGGCCTCGACGGACGCCTTGGCAGGGCCACCCTCGCCTCCCATGAGCTCGACGAACAGGTCGATGTCGGCAGACGCTGCGAGTGAGACCGGGTCATCGAACCAGTCGATGCCGGCCATTGAGAAGCCGCGATCCCGACCTTTCGTGCGCGCCGAAACGGCGACGAGTTCCAGGGGGCGCCCGCAGCGCGCTGCCAGCGCAAAGCCCGACTGCGACAGAATACGGGCAACCGAGGCCCCGACCGTGCCGAGACCGGCAATACCTACGCGAAGTGGTTTCATTGTGCTGCCGTGCGCTTCTGAATGGCCGCCAGGTCAACCGGCGGCGATGAAAGGAACTTGCGGACGTTGCGCGCCGCCTGCCTTATGCGGTGCTCGTTCTCGACAAGGGCGATGCGAACGTGGCTGTCCCCGTATTCGCCGAAACCGACACCCGGCGCCACGGCCACCTTTGCGTGCTCGAGCAGGAGCTTTGAAAACTCGAGCGAGCCCAGCGGGCGGAACGGCTCGGGGATCGGGGCCCAGGCAAACATCGATGCGTCGGGCGGGGGCACCTCCCAGCCGGCGCGCGCGAAGCCGTCGACCAGCACATCGCGCCGCGACCGATAAATCGCGCGCATCTCGTCCACGCAGTCCTGCGGTCCGTTCAGGGCGGTGGCAGCCGCAACCTGGATCGGTGTGAAGGCGCCATAGTCCAGATAGGACTTGATGCGGCCGAGGGCGTGGATCAGGCGATCATTGCCGGCGGCAAAGCCCATGCGCCAGCCCGGCATGGCGTAGGTCTTGGAGAGCGAATTGAACTCGACCACCACGTCCTTTGCGCCCGGGACCTGCAGCATGGATGGAGGTGCGGTGTCGCCGAAATAGATCTCGGCATAGGCCAGGTCGGAGAGAACCCAGAGGCCCTTGGCCTTGGCGAATTTCACGACGTCGGCGTAGAAATCGAGATCAACGACCTGCGCGGTGGGGTTCGAAGGATAGCTCACGACGACGGCCGTCGGCGGCGGTACGGCGTGGCGCACGGCGCGCTCCATGCCGCGCAGGAACTGCTCGGGGCTCGAGGCTTCGACATGACGGATCGAGGCGCCCGCCAGGATGAAGCCGAAGGCATGGATGGGATAGGAGGGATTGGGCACGAGGATCGTGTCGCCCGGGGCGGTCATGGCCTGCGCGAGGTTGGCAAAGCCTTCCTTTGAGCCCAGAGTCGCGATGACCTCGCGGTCGGGGTCGATCTTCACGCCGAAGCGGCGGTCGTAATAGGCGGCCATCGCCTTGCGCAGCCCGGGAATGCCGCGCGAGGAGGAGTAGCGGTTCGTGCGAGGATTGGCGACGGTTTCGACCAGCTTGTCGACGATGTGCCTGGGCGTCGGCATGTCGGGATTTCCCATGCCGAAGTCGATGATGTCCTCGCCGGCCGCGCGCGCCTTGGCCTTGAGGCGATTGACCTCCTCGAAGACATAGGGCGGCAGGCGCTTGATGCGCAAAAACTCGGAATTCACGGGCGAACGCTCCTTTGGGGGGCGGGGCGTGGCTAGTTGGAACCGTCGGGATCCGCGGGCTTGGCCGCGGGCGGCTTCGTCGCGGGGGCCGGGGGCGCGGCCGCAGGCGTGGCGCCGCTTCGCAGCTCTTCGGCCGAGTGGCGGGCATTGTCCCGGTCGGCAACGAGGCCGTCGCGGATCTCGCGGCGCTGCGATTCGGTCGTGGTCAGTTCACGGGCGGCTGGCTGGCTGCCCACCTTTGGAAATTCAGTCGGAGCGTCTGCTTTCTGGATCCGTGCCGCGGGCGCTTCCTCGGCGAGCGGATCGATGACGTCGGCCGAAGCTGGCGCCGGGGCCGCGACAGGCTTGGCGACCTCGGCCGCCTCGGACTTGCGGGGTGCGCCGGGTTCTGCGGATTTTGTCGCATCCGTGACGCCGTCAACCCAGGTCGAGGGCTTCGTCCACTCAGGCATGGTTGAACAGCCGGCGAGCAGGCCTGACGCCAGGGCGAGGGACAGCAATTTCACGTCAATGCGCGTCATCACGCGTCAACTCCAGGGTAAGGCGCCGAAGGCAACCATGCCCCGGCGCAATGATGGGGTGCAATTTTGCGTCAAAGCGCACTGAAACTCCACCTTTAATATTTGTCGTCTAAAGGCGTAAAAGTGAGCGTGTGTTCGCTGCCGGGCGGTTTGCAGCATCGTTGCATGGACCGCGCCTGGTTGCCGCCTTGTGACCGCCTTGGAGACCCAGATGCAGGACAGGACCAACAAGACCAGCTTCCAGGTCAAGGACCCCGCCGAATTCTCGCGCAACATGATCAAGGTTGCCATCCAGAGCCAGCGGCTGGTGACGGAATTCATGAAAGCTCAGGCCAAGAACCCGCAGAAGGGAGGTTCGCCGGATCCGCTGAACCTCGGGCAGACCTTCGTCGACTTCCTCGGACACGCGATGCGCAATCCGGGCCACTTCGTCGAGGCCAATTTCAAGCTCTGGCATGACTATCTGAACCTCTGGCATCACACCGCGCGGCGCATGATGGGCGAAGACACGCAGCCCATCATCGAACCGACCCCGGGTGACAAGCGGTTCAAGGATCGCGACTGGAGCGAGAACCAGGTCTTTGATTTCATCAAGCAGTCCTATCTGCTTTCGGCACGCTGGCTGCAGTCGACGATGGGGGATGTACAGGGGCTGGACGAGAAGACCCGCAAGCGCGTCGACTTCTACACCAAGCAGTTTGCCGATGCGCTGAGCCCCTCGAACTTCCTCTTCACGAACCCGGAAGTGATGCGGGTCACGATGGAAAGCAACGGCGAGAACCTGGTCAGGGGCCTCGACAACCTGCTGCGCGACCTGGAACGCGGCAAGGGACAGCTTGCCATCACGCAAACCGACATGGACTATTTCGAGGTCGGCCGGAACCTTGCGCTGACGCCGGGCAAGGTTGTCTTCCAGAACGACCTGATGCAGCTGATCCAGTACGTGCCGACGACCGAGCAGCAATATCGCCGGCCGCTGGTCATCTTCCCGCCCTGGATCAACAAGTACTACATCCTTGATCTGGGCGAAAAGAACTCGTTCGTGAAGTGGGCGACCGCGCGGGGCTATACCGTGTTCGTGGCATCATGGGTCAACCCGGATGCCCGACTGGCGCAGAAGACCTTCGAGGACTACATGCGCGAAGGAATCTTCGCGACACTGGACGCCATCGAGAAGGCCACCGGCGAGAAAGAGGTCAACGCGATCGGCTATTGCATCGGCGGAACGCTTCTGTCGGCGACGCTGGCCTATATGGCGGCCAAGGGCGACAACCGCATCAAGT
>JBILGJ010000166.1:0-6446 GCA_044351125.1 Micropepsaceae bacterium | reverse complement strand
CTGAGGAATGAGGTGAAAGCCTAGGTGCCGTTGCGGCACAGTACAACCTTAAGAAAGAGGCTACCGATCGGTAATTTCGCGTGCGACTTACGAATTCCCTTCGCTGGCATCGCAATACAAAAGCCAGTCCCGCGCCGGTTGCCTGAACCCGCGCTCCGGCATGGATCGACCGATGACGCCGAGTTGGGTATCAGAACCGATAACTCAAAAACACACCCGCCGTGAACTGCGTCGCCGACCCCTGATCCGCCACGATCGGGCTGTCTTCGGCGTCGCCCGTAAGGCGGTTGACATTGGCGATCGCAGCGATGCCCCACGGTCCGCTGATCGGGGACACGATGGAGAGCCCCACGCCATAGGACTTCACGCCTTGCGCGGCCGCGTAAGGCGCATAGCCCAGCGTCGAGGCAGCGGCTTGCGTCGGCGTGATGCCAAAATAGGTCTGCATGTAGTCGTCATCGCCCCAGGCCAGCTGCGGACCGACCGAGATGCGCGCAGGCCCCACGCGGGTTTCATAGCGCGCGCTTGCCGAGCCCAGCAGGCCCGTGTCATCCGACAGTCCCTGCCGCAGTTCGGCGGAAAGCTTCAGCCAGTGCGCGCGGTATTCGACAAAGCCACCAAGCTCGGCCGAGCCGTCGACATCGCCCCAGCCAGCCAGCGCAATATTGTCCTTGGCTTCGCGCTCGAAGCGATAGCCGGCAAGCACGCCCGCGCGGAAACCCTTCTCGTTGAAGAGCGAGACCTTGAGCCCCTCGGGCACCGCAAAGCTCAGCCAGTCTTCGTAACGCACGCTGAGATAGGGCAGGGCGCGGAACTCGCGATCGTCCGAGCCCTCATAGTCCGGTGACCAAAGCCCGCCGCCACCGACCATGACCGACCAGCCCGCCTTGGCTGGCGGCGCGCCGGACGCAGCCTCGTCGGCCTGGGCCGCAGGAAGGATCGCACACACGCTGACGCTTGCAGCAAGAAGACGCAGTTGCACGGAACGCAGCACGGAACCCTCCGGATGGCTTGAACACTTGACGCAACGGCATGAACGCCGGGTTGGCGCGTGCCGTCAAGCCGCGAACGTCAGCGCAGCCTCGGGAGTTGCCCACGTGGCACCCCGGACACAGCGAATACAGGGGCTTTTCCACGGCGGATTCATGTTGAAGACGAGGCGCCGCACCCCACGCTGCGGACACCCGGGCCATGGCGCATTGACCCCGCCGGGGGTGCCCCCTATGTTCCGCCGGCTTTCAAAGGGCCCGCGCACCGCGCGGCCACCCCGGTGGGGCCCATAGCTCAGTGGTAGAGCATCTGACTTTTAATCAGAGGGTCGTTGGTTCGAACCCAACTGGGCTCACCAATAAAATCAATGGCTTGCAAGAAAAAAGCTGGCCGAAGATGTAAAATAAGCTCTCATGCGAGCACCGGGCCAGCACAGCTAGCGAGATCGAAGGGTGCGCCCTGGAGGCTCAGCGGGCGATCACGTACAGCTCGTCCATCATGAACCGCGTACCCGGCGTGACCGGCTCGATATCCAACCTGATCCGCACGATCCGTTCGCGTTCCAGGTCTGAAGATAGAGACAGGTCGGTCGCCCGGAATGTGAGGCCAGGCGTGATCGGGTGCACCATCTGCCGGACCGTACGCCCCGCTTCGTCCAGCAGTGTCAGGCGGAGGAACAGTTGCGCAGGCCGGTTTGCCCTGAACAATCCGCCGAAGTGCAGGCTCTGGCGCGTTTTGCGCATGGCTTCCGGGATGGCAGCCTCCTGCGAAACGATACTGTCCCTGCATGTAGCAGGGCATGTGACGGTCAGGGCCATGTTCTTTTCTGCAAGCCCGGACGGCGCAGCCGCAGCCGCGGGCGGTATGCGCCACCCGGCAAGCTGCCCATTGGCAAAAGTGGGATTGCGCAGCAAGTTCGGGGCGCCGTTCAGCGGCCATGGCGGGCCGCTGACATCCGGCAGGTAAGGCACGGCCTGCGGGATGACATGCGTCGTGTCCCGACAATCCGTTCGCCGGTAGATCACGCCATCCCGCTCCAGCGTCGTCGCACCGTTGCAGCCATGCGCCTTGACCGTCACGTCACCCCGCTCCCATCGTTCCCAGCGCGTAAAGCCATAGGCACGCGTGAAGTAGAAGCGTTCGATATGGTCGGCGCGTGCCGGACTGCGGCCACCGAAATGGTCCGAGCGAATGGCTTCCAACGCCTTGCCCGATGTGAAGACGAAGGGCGTCGGGAGGAGCTCCCATTCCGTCCATGCAGGATTGAAAAACCAGGGGCATCCCGTGCCTTGGTTGATCTTGAGCCATGCCAGCCGCCCCCCCTTGGGGTTCAGCAGAATGCGCAACGGAAAGCTCAGCCAGCTGTCCTCGTGGTTGGCCGGATCTTCCATGCCACCGGAGCAGGTGCTGTTCCAGAAGACCTGCCCGTTTATGCCGGGGTCGCTTGTGCCCGTGATGGAGACGAAATCACCATCGGCCTCCAGGATGTCGTAGCCGTCACGAAAGGGCGGTTTGCAGATACCCGGCAGACAGAGGTCAAAATCGCGAAACGCCGTCGATGGGTCATCCCCGCCAAACTCCTTGGTCGCGGCGATGCGCGGGAGGCGCTGTCCCGGATAAGGAGATCGAACGGGGTGCGATGTGATCGCCTGGTAGACTTTGCCTGCTTCGTTATCGGTCCGCAGAAACGGTGTGCGCTCAAGCGGCCGCAGGTCGCGGTGCCGCGGACAGGAGGCGGGATCACCGGGAATGGGCCGGTCCTGTTCATCGACGCAGACGTCCTGAATCAGGAAGTCCAGAGCCTCAAGCGCCTGTGAGGACGCACCAGCTCGCAAGGGTTCCAGCAGAAAGGCTGCCCCGCACGCCAGCACCGCGACAAGCCATCGCGTGGTGCTCGGCTTCTGATCTACCTCGCGCAGACGAGTTGGCCATTATTGTTGCTGATGTCGCCTTTGCAGCCCCGGACATTCGGCAAGGTCGCGTCGACCAAGCGGCCCGAGCGTGTCTGACAGCTCGCGAGCAGATCGACGCTGCCGCCGGAGCCTTGCTCGAGCCGCATGTCGCGGCAGCTGCTGCGATAAGAGCCCTGAGGCGGCTCGCCAAGACTTGGCCCCGTCTGGCAGACAAGACGACCATCGTCATTGCCGATATCGCCACGGCAGGCCCTGACATTCGGAAGTGTCGCGTCAACGAACCGCCCGCCGCGCGTTCTGCAAGTGGCGATCAAATCGATGGCTCCGCCCGAACCGCGGACCAAAGCTTCGTCACGGCAGGTGCTGCGGTAAGACCCGCGCGGAGGCTCCCCCAGGCTTTGGCTTTGCCCCCCCGCACACTCCAGTCGTCCGTCATTATTGGTGATGTCGCCGCGACACGCCTGATAATCGGGCAACACGGCATCAACGAGGAGGCCGCGTCGCGTCTGGCATCGGGCATTGAGCGTCAAGGTTCGACCGCGACCAGGCGTGACATAGATCTGATCGCAGGTCGCGCGGTAGGAGCCCCGCGGCGGCGGACCATAGCCCGGACCGTAACCCGAACCAGGACCCGTCGGAGGCCCATAACCAGGTCCGTAGCCTGGGCCATATCCAGGGCCCGGCGGCGGCACATAGGGGTCGGGACCTTGCGTAAAGCTGCAGGCCAGGCTGCCATTACTGTTGATGACCGAAGCGCCGTCGCACTCACCAAGCGCGAGCTGCGATTGCGCAGCAAAGCGTCCGCTCGCGGTGCGGCAGCGGGCATAAAGGGTCTCGGATCCAGGGACGCCATGGGCGATGACGAGGGAGTCGCAGGTCTGCAGATAGGGCCCGCGAGGGAGGAACACTGCCGGCAGGCCTTCGCAGCGCAACACGCCGTCGACGCTTTGAATCTGGCTGCGGCAGCGCTGAAAATGATACAGCACATTGGCGATCTGGCTGCCGGACCGGGTCCGGCAGACAGCATAAAGATAATCGCGGTCCTTGCCCGCAAAACGGGCCCGGTCGGTCGAGATTTGGTCGCAATCCCGCTCATAGGGGCCGAAGGGCTGAGCATGCGCGGCGGGGAGCAATGCCAACCCCGCAAGCACAAACGCGATCATACGGATCATGACAACTGCACCTTTCACCAGTTTCCCGGGGCGTCACCCGTTCACCCTGTCGAGGGTGTTTTACAATCCTGCGGCGGTCAAGATGAATCGCACTCGGTTGCGTCTGCGATCAGCCTGCCATTGGCGCAAGCTTGTCAGCGCAACCTGTCATGCAGCTGACCCCTGCCGATACCACTATCAGGTCCGCACGGGTCTTAGAGCAGCACCTGCGCGCTCAGCGAGGCCACGTGGAAATGATGGGCGCCGGTCTCAAGTTTCCATGTATGCGTCGCCGGATCGCGCCACATCAGGTCCCTGAGCGGTACCAGCCGGCGGATCGTTTTCGTCTCACCCGGGGCCAGCGCGACCCGCTCGAAGGATTTGAGCAGGCGCCGCGGGCGATCGGCGTCGCGACCTGGGAAGCCGGCATGCACCAGAACCACCTCGTCGGCCGTCATGGCGCCATCATTGCGCACGCTCACCGTCACCTCGACCGCATCACGCGTCCGTCGCAGCTTCAAGGCGCGATAACTGAATTTCGCGTAGCTCAGGCCATGGCCGAACGCGAAGCGGGGAACCTTCCCCGCGCGCTCGAACAGCGTATAGCCGTGGTAATAGCCATAGCTGATCCGCTCCGCATTCTTGTCGAAGTGCGGATAGTCGTCGGCCGCACGCGCGACAGTGAACGGCAGCCGCCCCGACGGGGACATCTCGCCGAACAGCAACCGCGCAAGTGCCGTACCGCCTTCCATGCCGCTGTAGAATGTCTGCAGGATTGCATTCGCCCCGCCAAGCCAGCTTTCAACAAGCACTGCCGAGCCCGCGATGATCACGACGATGACAGGCTTGCCGCTGCGCGCGGCAGCCTCGATGAGCGCAACCTGCGGCGCGGGCAGGTCAAGCCTGTCGCGATCGCCACCGATCGGATGCGCCTTGCCGTCCCCGGTACCGCCACCTTCCTGCCCGAGCGAGATGTCGCCCGGCACGTACTCCCCTTCTTCCCTGGCGGTATAGCCCACCACCACCACGACGGCATCGGCGCTGCGCGCGACCGCCTCGGCGGCGGCCGGATCGCTCTCGTCCGCCGTCACGATGGCTGCTTCACCAAGATAACGCCTCAGCCCCTCGAGCGGTGTAACAACATAGGGTGGGCGAACCCGCGACGAACCGAAGTCACCTGTATTCTCAAGGGCAGCCAGCCGTCCGAGCACGGCAAGTTTACTCACCTTGTCGCGGCTGAGGGGCAGGGCGCCATCGTTCACGAGCAGCACCGCCGACTTCTCCGCCGCCTCGAGCGCAAGCGCGCGGTGGCGCTCCGAAGCGACGAGCGCTGGCGTGTATTCGGGCAGCGGATCCTCGGCGCAGGCAAAGCGATAGGTAACCGTCAGGATCCGCCGGCAGGCCTGGTCGATGACCTGCGGCTCGATCGTCCCCGCCCGGACGGCGGCCACCAGCTTCTCGCCAAAGACCAGCGGCTCGGGGTTTTCGACATCAAGCCCGGCAGCGGCAGCATATTGCTTGTGCACGCCGAAGACCCAGTCCGAGTGGACGAACCCGTCGAAGCCCCACTCGCCACGCAATATGTCGGTCAGGAGCGCGCGGTTCTCGCCGCAATATTCGCCATTGACCTTGTTGTAGGCACTCATGACCGAAGCACAGCCCGCCTCGATCGCGCGTCGGAAATGGGGCAGGTACACCTCGTGCAGCGTGCGCTCGTCGGCGATGACGTCGACCTTGAAGCGCGCGTTCTCCATCGAGTTCAGCGCAAAGTGCTTCACGGTGGCAACCACGTTGTGCGTCTGGATGCCCTGCGCAAGTGCTGCCCCCATCTCGCCCAGATGGTGCGGGTCCTCGCCATAGGTTTCCTGCGCGCGCCCCCACGCCGGATGCCGCAGCAGGTTCATGCACACCGCCCCCGACAGGGTGCAGTCCTGCGCGCGGGCCTCGATGCCCATCACCTCGCCGATCCGCCGCTCGAGCTCGACGTCGAAACTGGCTCCGCGCGCCATGGAACAGGGAAAGCAGGTCGATCGGCCACGCGCAACGCCGCGTGGACCATCGGTGAAGTAGAGCGCCGGCACCCCAAGCCGTTCAAGCCCGCCGCCGGCCCGATAGGGATGCGCGCCATAGCGCTTGCCGCTCGCGGAAAACTGCTTGAAGAAGCCGCGACCCGACATCATCGCGACCTTCTCCTCGAGCGTGGCCTCGAGGAGGATGGCGTCAACCGCGGCGGCGATCTCCGCATCGGTCATGCCCTTGCGCGGGGCAAAGTTCGGCTGTGTCATGCCGTCAAAAGATCACGGCGGGCCACGCCGTTCAAGCCATGGCCCCGGGGGCTAACGCGCCAGCGCCGGGCGAACCGTTTCAGGCACCGCGCCCTTCGCCACCGCGC
>JBILGJ010000007.1:0-18906 GCA_044351125.1 Micropepsaceae bacterium | reverse complement strand
GCGGATCATGCAGAATTGTCCGCGGCCAGCAACAAGAATGCCACACTCATTTTTTCCCCGAAAAGGGGAAAAAAGCGGATATCTAGCGGTAGCAGGCCACGATGCCGGTGAAGCCGCCCGCCTTGCGCCCGATCGCAGCCGCCGGCGGCGGCCCGTCGGCCGTGCCATCCGAGGCCGTTTGCGCCCGGGCAATCGCGCTCATGGTGCCATCGCTCTTCAGGTAGGACACGTTGTTTGCGGCCAGGAACGTGCGCAGGACCGAGGCCTTCAGCGCGAAATTGACGTTCTGCGCGATGTCGCCGCTCGTCTTGAGCTCCTGCGCAGCATTCAGCTTGGATGTCACGACACCAATGACCCGTCCCGAACTGTTGAGCACCGGCCCGCCCGAGTTTCCAAGCTGTACCGGGGCCGACATCTGGAGGAACCGCGTGTCGTCCCGCAGACCGGAAAGTGCAGTAACCGAGCCCTTGGTCAGGTTCCCCGCGCTCGACAATTGCCCGAGCAGCGGGAAGCCAAACACGATGATGTCGTCCCCGGCATTCAGGCGCTCATCATCCTGGAAAACGGCCGGTGAGGCAGGCCTGCTGCTGACCTTTAGCAGGGCAAGGTCATTCATGGGATCGCTGGCGATCACGCTGGCAGGCAGGGCGTCCTCTCCGCCGCCAAGCTGGAACGACACGGCTCCGCATTGCTGCACCACGTGGAAGTTCGTGACCGTGGCGCCCGACGCGTTGATGACGAAGCCCGTACCCGTGCGCATCAGCTGGATGCCGGACGCCTCGCTGCGCGCCCGCCCGGCTTCGGCTGGCGGATCGGCCTTGGCAGGCGGGGCCGCAGCCTCCAGTTGCGACAGGCGGGCCATGGCGACATCGGGAAACTCGAAGCCGTCACAGACGCTGATCACTGCGCCCTGGCAGCGATGGCTTGCCTTTTCCGAACTCGAGCGCTCGATGCTGCGCTGGTAGTACTGCCGCGCAAGCGTGGTTTCGCCCAGTCCTTCGGCCGCGCGCCCCAGATAGTACCAGCTCAGGTCGTTGTTGATGCCCTTGCGCTGCACCACGTCGGCAAGCTCGCGCCACTGGCCGCTGGCAAGATGCTCATACGCGGTATCTCGGTAAAGCGCCCATTCGGCAGCCTCGAGCGCGCCCATCGGCAGCGTGACGTTACCCCCGCGAAAGGCGTCAAAGCGGGCCATCGCCGCCTGGTCGGTCTTGTTGACCGTCGTCGACATGGCACATCCGGCAACCAGTATGGCCACCGCAAGAATGGATAGCAGTCGCACGCTATTCCCCCCGAAACCCCAAGGCACGCCTCAGCGAGGGCCTCCCACAGCCCTCGGGGGAAAAGTTATAGTACGGATCGCCTCTGAAGGCCAGAACCAAGCTGCCCCAAAGCCGGAACCGATGGGGTGTTGGTTGATGCGGACACTCCTGCTTGCCTCAGGGCAAAGGTGCCGGCACCGGCACGTCCAGCCTGTTGGAGAGTGCCAGGGTGAGCTTGGTATCCCGGCCATACACATCCGGGCGGAAATGGACCGAGCCATCCGCCTCGGCGAACGCGGTCTGGTAGGTCAGCACCACCGGCATCGGCTCGCCCAGCCGGATGCGCTGGGTCCGCCCGGTCTCGATGGCCGCCTTGATGGCTGCAAGGTCCCAGTCCCGATCGCCGGCAAGGAGGGCCTCGGCAAGCTCGACGGGTCGCTCCAGCCGAACGCAACCATGGCTCGCCGCGCGCTCCGGATCGGTAAACAGCGCCCGCGCGGGTGTGTCATGCAGGTAGACGGCGTAAGGGTTCGGGAAATCAAACTTCACCCGCCCCAGCGCGTTCCAGGGTCCGGGCTTCTGCACCAGTTGGTCGCCCTGCCAGAACATGTGGTTCTTCTTCAGGTGTTTCCGGTCACGTTTCAGCTGCGGCTCGATCTCGTTGACGACGATCGAGCGGGGGATTGTCCATGATGGGTTCAGCACGATCGAATCGATGGCGCTGCTCAGTTCCGGCGTCTCGTGCTGAGGGGCTCCGACGACGGCATTCATGCGCAGGGCGCGGCGCCCGTCGCGGAACAGCACGGCCGTCGCTGCCGGAATATTGACCTCCACCCGCGTTGGCGGCACGTCCCGCAATGTTCGCCTGAGCCGCTCGAGATTCAGCGCAAGGCTCGCAAGCCGCTCTCCGACCGAGATGTTCAGCCGCGAGATGGTGTCCCGGGTCAGCGCGCCATCGGCCCTCATGCCGTTGCGCCACTGGAACCGTGCAAGGCCCGCCTTGAGATCGTCATCGAATGCGGCAAGGCCGCTGTCGATCGCAAGGTCGCCTTCGGCGAAAAGTCGGGTGCGCAACCCCGAGTGATCGCGCTTCTGGTCGCGCCCGCGCGCCAGCGTCTCGGGCACCTGCGCCCAGCCTCCAGCCGCAGCAATCTCGCGATAGCGGACCAGTCCCGCCTGCAATTGGACATAGGCGGTATACCGAGGCGTCAGGTTCGCAAGCCATGGTCCGGGCGAGCCATCCTCCAGGGAAGCGCCAAGCGCCGCCACCCGGTCCGTCTCCGTCATTCGGTCCGCCGGCGCATCCGGATTGGCTTCGGCGACCGGCCCGACACCTTCGCTGACATACCGCGCGTACCTGAGCGCTGCATCGGTGAGCAGCACGTCACGAAGCATCAAGGCGTCCGGACGCGTGTCCCCAGACAGGCCCTCGATCTGCCCGGCATGGAACAGCATGGGATCGAGCCCATGGTCGGGCGCGGCCGCAAGCACAGCCGACAGTTGCGCGGCATTGCGGGGCGACCACACACAGTCCTGACCCTGCGCGTCATAGAAGCGACGGACATTGATAAGGTCCACGGTCTGCAGCAGCCGCGCACTGTTCAGCAGGCGTGCAAGGCCGGGGCAGTCCGGCACAGCGGTCGAGGGCAGGGGCACCCCGAGCGGCGCATAAGGAGCAACAAACGGCTGCGAACGGGCCTTGCCCAGACCCGCGGACAGGCAAGCCGCCAGCATGGTCAGCAGCATCAGCGTGGCAAGACTGTGGCGTGCGGTCTGCATCCTTGCCCCCCCCGGAAGTGAAGCCGGACACTACATGAACCGGTATCGCGCCAACAACAAGCCGAGGAGGCTGCTGTGCTTAACCAGAGTGATGGCACGCACAGATTGATGCGCCTCGAAGATTGCAGCTTGGGGACACAAAACGGTCAAGTTCGGGATGGACAGTCCAGATGCCAATCATTCCGCACTTTTCTTCAGTCGGTATGCTAACAAACGCTCTGGTTCCCCTCTACAATGGTAACCGTCAGTCTCTCAGCCTCAAGGAACATTCATGTCACGCTTGATGATCGTGTTGGCCGTGGTCGCAGCACTCGTTGCATCGATCCTCGTCTCGAGCCGCTGGTACCCGCAGTCTGGCGCAGCCCTCGTCGAGGAAGAAGATGAGTTCATGTTTGGCAGTGGCGCGCAGACAGCCCTTGTGCCGCCAGGCCCGGGAGACACGGCTGCAACGGGTGCCGCCTCACAGCCCGAGGCCGAGGCACCATACTTCGCCTTCCGCAGGCTCGAGGTGCAGACATCGGGTGAAACGCCCGAAGCCTGTCTGGTCTTCACGCGCAAGCTCGATGACAGCGGCAGCGTGCGCTACGAGGACTATCTCAAATTCGATCCCGAGCTGACCTTCGCCGTGCGCGTCACGCAGGATCGTCTCTGCGTCCAGGGGCTGACCTTTGGCAAGGCCTACACGCTCCAGCTCAAGGAGGGCCTGCCGGCCATCAAGGGTGAAAAGCTCTCGAAGTCTGAGACATTCCCGGTAGAACTGCGCGACAAGCCCTCGCTTGTCCGGTTTGGCAATGGCCTCGTACTGCCGCGTGACACGGCCGATGGCGTTCCGATCACGACCGTGAACGTGGCAAGGCTCGACGTGAAGGTCATCCGCGTTGGCGATCGCCTTTTGTCGCAACTCCAGACGGGTGTCGTCGACCAGCGCGAATTCTACGAATACGATCGTGACAACCTCGAGAATTCACAGGGCCAGGTCGTCTGGCAGGGCCAGCTCTCGGTTCCTGGCAATCGTCGAAATGACGAGGCCATCACCTTGTTCCCTCTGCGCAAAGCCCTCAAGCAGGTGCTTCCCGGCGCGTATCTTGTGATCGCCACCGATTCAGCCGAAACCAGCACAACGGATGAGAACGAATACTGGAAGCCGCGCGCGGCACAGTTCGTCCTGAACACCGATATCGCGCTGACAAGCTTCCGGGGCCGTGACGGCCTTACGGTCTTCGCGCGTTCGCTGCGCTCGGCCGAGCCATTGTCGGGCGTCGAGTTGGCGCTCGTCGCGCGCAATAACGAAGAGCTCAAGCGCGTGAAGACCGGCCCCGATGGCCGCGCCACTTTCGAAGCCCCGCTGATCCGCGGCAAGGGCGGCGCCGAGCCCGTTGTCATCATGGCCTATGGATCGGGGGCCGACTTCTCGTTCCTCGACCTGCGCCGTCCGGCCTTCGATCTGACGGACCGCGGCGTCGAGGGGCGCTCCAACCCCGGGGAAATCGACGCCTACATGTACACCGACCGTGGCGTCTATCGCCCGGGCGAGACCGTGAACGTCACGACGCTCCTGCGAGACCAGCAGGCAAGGGCCATCACCAACACGATGCTGACCTTCGTGCTCTCGCGCCCCGACGGCCTCGAGTCGAAGAAATGGACACAGAAAAACCTGCTCGCAGGAGCCTCCAGCGATCCTGTGGTTCTGACCAACACGGCCCCACGCGGGCGCTGGCAGGTGGCCGCCTACGTCGATCCGAAGGGTGAGCCCATCGGTCGCGTGGCCTTCGACGTGCAGGATTTCGTGCCTCAGAAGCTCAAGGTCGAACTCAAGTCCGGCCAGGAGCTCCTTCGACCCGGTGAAGTTGCCAGCGTCGATGTCAGCGGCCGCTTCCTCTATGGCGCACCAGCCGCAGGCCTGGGCGGCGAGGGGACGATGACGATCAATGCCGATCCCACCCCCTTTGACGGGATTGCGAGCCTGAAAGGCTACATCTTTGGCAAGGTCGACGAGACCTTCCAGGGCACGCAGCTCACGATGGCCGTCAACGAGACCGACGCAGAAGGAAAGACAAAGGCAACGGCCCTGATCGAGACCCTGCCCGAGACGTCGCTGCCGCTGCGCGCGGACATGACCATCGCCATCTACGAGCCGGGCGGCCGCACCACGTCAGGGAAGGTTTCGCTGCCCGTGCGGACCCGCGACACGCTGATCGGTGTCCGCCCGGGCTTCCAGTGGAACTCGGTGCAGGAAAACACACCGGCAAATTTCGAAGTGATCGCCCTTGACGAGCGCGGCCGCCAGAAAGCCGTCAGCAACGTGTCCTGGGAGCTTGTATTCGAGGACATCGACTATCGCTGGTACCAGGTCGACAATGACTGGCGCTACGAACGCGTCATCAACGACCGGATCATTGAGGGCGGAAAGACCGACCTCTCGGCAACCAGCGCATTCAGGATTTCCAAGCCCTTGCGTTGGGGTTCCTACAGGCTGACCGTGTCCGATCCGCGGAGCGGCGCGACGACGGCCTACCGCTTCTGGTCGGGCTGGGGCAACGGCGCGGACAATGACCGACCGGACCGCGTGGCCGTTCTGGCCGACAAGGACATCTATGCATCCGGCGAGACGGCACGGATCAAGATCTCGCCGCCGTCGGACGGCAAGGCATTGATCGTCATTGCCTCAAATCGCATCCACATGACCCGCATGGTGGATGTGTCGGCCTCCGGCACGACGGTATCGATCCCGGTATCCTCCGATTGGGGTGCTGGCGCCTATGCGCTCGTGACCCATTATCGGCCCCTGTCCTCGACACAGTCGCGCACGCCAGTACGCTCGATCGGCGTTGCCTGGCTATCGGTCGATCCGTCACCGCGCACTCTGTCGCTTGCGATCAAGGCGCCGGCAAAGATCAAGCCGAACCAGAAGATCACGATCCCGATCGATGTGAAGGGTCAGGCCTGGGGCGATGCCGCGTTCGTGACGCTGGCCGCGGTGGACGAGGGCATCCTGCAGCTTACCGACTTCAAGTCGCCGGACCCCAACCGCTTCTACTTCGGCAAGCGCAGGCTCGGCCTCGACATGCGCGACGACTATGGTCGCCTGATCCAGGCCGATCGCGCGATCCTTGGCGAACTGCGGTCTGGTGGTGACGCAATCGGTGGGCGCTCCCTGTCGGTCGTGCCGCAGAAATCGGTCTCGCTGTTCTCTGGCATCGTCTCGGTTGCCAACGGCACGGCCAGCATCACGGTCGATGTGCCGGACTTCAACGGCGAATTGCGCCTGATGGCGGTGGCCTGGTCAGGCACAAGGGTCGGACGCGCTGAGCAGCCGATCACCGTGCGCGACCCCGTTGTCGCCGAAGTCGTCCTGCCGCGCTTCCTCGCACCCGGCGACAGGATCATGGCTGCGCTCAACCTCCACAACGTTGAAGGAACGCCCGGCCAGTACACCGCAGTCGTTCGGGCCGAAGGCGCGGCGGCCAGCCCGGGCGGCCAGACGCGGGTCGCAACGAACCTCGCCAAGGACGAGCGCTCGCTGCTGCTGGTTCCCCTGGAGGCCATGAGTGCCGGCATCGGCAAGGTGTCCCTCAATGTCACGGGCCCCGGCGGCTTCAAGGTCGAGCGTTCATGGCCGATCGAAGTGCGCGAACCGCAGCTGCCGACCTCGGTCGAGAACACCGTCGTCCTGCAGCCCGGCAAGGAAAACAGGTTTGGCGGCGAATTGCTGGCGCCCTTCAAGCCGGGAACCGCAAAGGTGGCGGTCACGGTGACGGGTGGCCGCGGGTTCGACGATGTGCCGGGCCTGCTGCGCTGGCTTGATCGCTATCCCTTCGGATGCCTCGAGCAGACGACAAGCCGTGCCTTCCCGCTGGTCTACTACAACGACATGGCCCTGCTCGCCGACGTGAAGCAGGATCGCACGATCAGGGACCGGGTCCAGGACGCCGTCTGGCGCATCCTCGACATGCAGACCTACAGCGGCAGCTTCGGCATGTGGAGTTCTGTCTCGGGCGAGGCCGATGCCTACATCGCCATGTTCGCCGTCGACTTCCTGATGCAGGCAAAGGCCCAGAACTATGTGGTGCCCGAAGAGTCGATCGAACGTGCGCTCGGTTGGGTACGAAAGGCAGCCGGTGCTGAAGGCAGCGGCGACCTCGCACGCGCCTATGGCTACTACTTGCTCGCCCGCGCGGGCTCGCTCAATCCGGGCGAACTGCGCTACTTCGCCGATAACCGCATCGAGGCCATGCGCAATGCCTTCGCGCTCGGCCTGCTTGGGACAGCCCTGAGCGAGATCGGTGACCGGTCGCGTGCGGCCCCGGCCTTCAGCCGGGCGCGCGAGGTCGCGCTCGAGGCGACAACCGACAAGTACCCCGTCGACAGCTACTACGGTTCGCTGCTGCGCGACGTGGCGGGCCTGGCGGCCGTTGCCGCGCGTGCCCAGCAGGCAAGCTTCGTCCCCGACCTCGTCGAACGGGTACAGGGCTTCGATCCGCGTCTCAACCTGACCACGACGCAGGAAAAGGCATGGATGCTGCTCGCTGCACATGAAGTCGAGGCAGCAACCCCACCGGTCAACGTGGCAGTAACCGGCGCGCCGGCCGTCCAGAAGGGCAAGGTGCTGCGCTTCAGCCCCGCTCTCGCCCAGATGGAAAGCGGCATCACCGTCCGCAACAACGGCCAGCGGGACGCTTGGCGCATCGTCTCGGCCGAGGGCATTCCGGCGGCCCCGCTGCCACCCGAAGGCAGCGGCGTGACGTTGAACAAGGCCATCCTGACCATGTCAGGCCAGCTCGCAAACCTCGGCGCCGTGCGGCAGAACGACCGTTTCATCGTTCATGTCTTCGGCCAGATGGACGACAATCGTGCACGCCTGATGGCGCTGCTCGACCTGTTGCCAGCCGGCTTCGAGATCGAGGGCGTCGTGCAGCGCAAGGAGGATGGATCGACGATGTATCCCTTCCTTCCGGCGCTCGCAGTCTCCAACGTGGCAGAAGCGCGCGACGATCGCTTCGTGGCGACGTTCGACATCGGGTCGAGCTACCAGGCGACGGATCCGAAGGATGCCGCGGCGCGCACGAAGCCGAAGTTCCACTTCGCCTATATCGTGCGTGCAACAGTGCCCGGCAGCTACACAGTGCCGGCCGCCGTGGTCGAGGACATGTACGCGCCGCGCGTGCGCGCGCGTACCGGCATGGGACAGATGACGATTGGAGCCCCCTGAAGACCTCAAGCCGCCCCTGCGCCGTAACCCGGTGCAGGGGCTGGCATCCGGCCTCGCACACCGCCCCTCGCTGCTGATTGCAGCCTTCGCGGTGATCGGCGTGCTCTTTTCGCTTGCCGTGCTCGATCGCGTCTTTCCGCTCGAGAAGTCCCGCATCGACGACCGCTCGGTGATCGTGACATCGGCCAGAGGCACCTTGCTGCGGGCCTTCGCGTCGTCGGACGGACGCTGGCGCCTGCCGGTCAAGCCGAGGGACGTGGACGCCCGCTACATCGAGATGCTGCTGGCATGGGAAGACCAGCGTTTCCGCGAGCATGCTGGCGTGGATCCGTTGGCGGTTCTGCGGTCGGCCTACCAGCTGGCAGCCAATGCCCGCGTGGTGTCCGGCGCCTCGACGATCACGATGCAGGTCGCCCGCCTGATGGAGCCGCGCGAGCGTACCGTCTTCGCCAAGGCCATGCAGGTTGCCCGCGCGGTACAGCTGGACTGGCACTACGCGAAGGATGAGATCCTCGAGCATTACCTGACCCTTGCGCCCTACGGCGGCAACCTCGAGGGAATACGCGCGGCAAGCCTCGCATGGTTCGGCAAGGAGCCGACGCGGCTCACCGTCGGGGAGGCGGCCCTGCTGGTCTGCCTGCCGCAATCTCCCGAGCGCCCCGACCGTTTTCCCGACGTCGCCCGCAAGGCCCGGGACCGTGTGATCAGCGTTCTGGCCGAACGCGGCGTCATTACCCGTCGCGAGGCTGCAGAGGCCCGGGAGGAGCCGGTGCCTGCACGTCGCCTGCGGTTCCCGTTCAATGCCCCTCACATCGCCGAAGAGTTGTTCGCCGGAAACAAGGGCAAGGACCCGGTGATCACAACGACAATCAGGGCCGACATCCAGGTCATGCTCGAAGATCTGGCCCGGCGCGAACGCGCCTATTTCGATGACGACGCGAACGTAGCCGCCATCGTCGTGGACAATGCAACGCGCGATGTGATGGCCTATCTCGGCGGCGCGAATTTTTGGGCAGCCGCAGGGCAGGTTGACCTTGCGACGGCCACCCGTTCCCCCGGCTCCACGCTCAAGCCCTTCATCTACGGCATGGCCTTCGACGAGCTCATCGTGCATCCGCAGACGCTGATCGATGACAAACCGACAGCCTTTGGCGATTATGAGCCCCGCAATTTCGACCGCGGCTTCCAGGGTACCGTATCGATGGAAACCGCGCTGCAGCTGTCACTCAATGTGCCCGCCGTCGCCTTGCTCGATCGCATCGGCCCCCTGCGGTTCTCGGCGGCGCTGCGCAATGCCGGTGCAACGCTGCACTTCCCCAGGAAGGGCGCGCTGCCCTCCCTGCCGATGGCCCTCGGCGGCGTCGGCATGTCGCTGAGGGACCTGACCATGCTCTACGCGGGCATCCCGAATGCAGGGGAAGTCGCACCACTGAACTTCGTCCCGGGTTCGGCGAAGCCAGCCGCCACGCGCATCTTTGGTGCGGCGCCCGCCTGGTACCTCGGCGAGATCCTCAAGGAGGCGAACCTCCCCGATGGCTGGTCAATGGGGCAGGGCATCGAGCGCGCGCGCACCGTCGCCTTCAAGACAGGCACGTCCTATGGCTATCGCGATGCCTGGTCGCTCGGCTTCTCGCGCAAATACACGGTTGGTGTGTGGGTCGGCCGCGCCGACGGATCGACGCGCCCCGGTCACATCGGTCGAAACGACGCAGCCCCGCTGCTGCTCAAGGTGTTTGACCTTCTGCCTCCCGAGGAGAAAGCACCCGCAATGCCTCCGCCCGACGCCTGGTGGGTCCAGAACGCCGAGCAATTGCCGCCCGGCCTGCAGCGCTTCCGTTCCAATGCGCGCATGACGGCAGGCCTGAAGCGCGTTCAGCCCCCGCGCATCTCGTTTCCGCCGAATGGAGCGACATTGTCCATTGCCGATCGCAGGAAGCCCGATCCCATGCCCCTCAAGGCCACAGGCGGCCGCGCGCCCCTGCAATGGGTGGTCAACGGCACGCCATTGCCCGACAGTTCAAATCCCTGGTGGACGCCTGATGTCGAAGGTTTTGCACAGATCACGGTTGTCGATGCCGACGGTCGGAGCGACACCGCACAGGTCCGCCTGAAAGCCGAGAACTGAGACCGCAACCGCAGCGCCCTTTTGTCACGCTGTCGGCGCAATCCGCCGGTGTCCATATCCGCCCTCCCGTCCAACGCACGCGACAGCAACGTCCATGACCACGCCCTCGTCTCCGCAAAAGCCTCCTCAGTCGGGCTGGCTCGAGCGCCTGCGCACGTCCTTTGCGCCGGAAGAAGCCGAGACAGGCATGACAACGGAAGTCGGTCGCAAGCGTGCAATCGCGCTCTTGTTCGTCTGCCTGATCGGCAATGGCCTTGGGCAGACCCTCATGTTCGCGATCTTGCCGCCGCTGGCGCGCGAGCTCGGCCTTACCGAGTTCCAGGTTGGGTCCATCTTTGCGGTGTCGGCGACAATCTGGGTCTTCTCGTCAGCCTACTGGGGGGCTCGCAGCGATCGATGGGGCCGCAGGCCCGTCATCCTGATCGGCCTTGCAGCCTTCGGCATCTCCACGATCAGTTTCGCCGGCGTGATGATGTTCGGGCTCTGGGGAGCCCTGACACCGATCGCCACCTATGCCCTTCTGATCGCAGCCCGCTGCATCTTTGGCATATTCGGGTCGGGCGCCTATCCCGCATCCCAGGCCTACATCGCCGATCGCACCACGGCAGAAAAGCGAACCGAGGGCATGGCCACCCTCAACGCCGCATTCGGCCTTGGCGCAGCGGTCGGACCCGGCATCGGTGCAGCCCTGACCGTGTTTGGCGTCGTCGCGCCGATCTTTTTCGTGGGTTTCATCGGGCTGGCCTCGGCCGTGGCCATCTGGCTGCTTCTGCCGGAGCGCACGGCACCCCACCAGCGACAGGAGCTGAAGCCACTCTCCTGGCGCGATCCGCGCGTGTTGCCCTTCGTCCTGTTTGCTGTCGTGCAGGGTACTGCCGGCGCCATCCCCATCCAGACGATCGCCTTCATCATACGCGACACGCTGAACCCCTCGGTATCCGACACCCAGCAATTGGCAGGCGTGGGGCTCATGTGTTCGGCGATCGCCTCGCTCTTTGCCCAGTTCGTGCTTGTCCAGCGGTTCCGGCTGAGCACGAAGTTCCTCGTGCATGCGGGCATCTGGGTGGCGCTGGTGTCAAACCTGCTCGTGATCCTGGCGATCATGTCGCCGAATTACGGGCTGATCGCGTTTGCTCTGGTCTTGTCAGGCCTCGGCTTTGGCATGTTGCGCCCTGGCTTTGCCGGCGCCTCGTCATTGGCCGTGTCACCGGACGAGCAGGGGGCCATGGCGGGACTGACCGGCGGGGCAGGCGCGGCCGGCTTCATCTTTGCCCCGCTGATAGGCAACGCGCTCTACGGCGTGGATCCGACCCTGCCCTATATCCTGGCCACGCTGCTGATGGGTACGCTTGCGGTCTACCTGATGCGCAGCCGCAGGCTGAAGGACGCGATCATCAGGGACCGGCAGGATCTGGTCGATCCGCACCCACCAGCCTAGCCGGACTGGCGCAAGCTCTGCAGCAGGTTCACCGTGGCGAACCCGTCTGCCGGGAGGCCGATCTTTTTCTGGAAGGCCCGGATCGCTTCGCGCGACTTCTTGCCGATCACGCCGTCGGGTTCGCCCACGTCAAAGCCGCGCTGGTTGAGCAGCATCTGCAGCTCGAGGCGATCGGTGCGCGAAAGGATCGGTGTCTCGCCGCGCGGCCAGTCGGTGGAGAACGACGCTCCACCCTCGAACCGGCGTGAGAGCTGGCAGATCGCCAGCGCATAGGAAATCGCGTTGTTGTAGGCGAGCACGGCCTTGAAATTGGGATAGGTGATGAATGCGGGCCCCTTGTGTCCGCCCGGCAGGATGACGGCTGCCGGCGCTTCGACATTCAGACCCGTACGCCCTTGAAGGCTGTTGCCGTTCATTTGCGTCACACCAAGCGCCGCCCAGTCACGCACGCTCTTTTCGATCGAGATGTCGGCCAGCGCGTGATCGAAGCCGGCCGGAAGGCGGACCTCGTCGAAGCAGGGAGCATCCTGCTGCCACCCTTTGTTCGACAGATAATTGGCCGTCGAATTGAACACGTCGGCTTTCGTTTCCCAAAGGTCACGTCGGCCATCACCGTTCCCGTCCTCGGCATATTGCAGGAACGCCGTCGGGATGAATTGTGTCTGACCCATGGCGCCAGCCCACGACCCGACCATGCGCCGCGGCTCCGCGTCGCCTGACTGGATGATCCTAAGGGCGGCAATCAGTTGCTCGCGCCCGAAGGTGGCCCGGCGTCCCTCGAAGGCCAGCGTTGCCAACGCCTCGATGACGTTGAACCCGCCCATGTTCTTGCCGAAATTGCTCTCGAGGCTCCAGATCGCCGTGATGATGCTGGGCGGTACGCCATGCTTGTCTTCGGCCCGACCCAGCGAATGCCTGAAGTCCTGCAGGTGCTCGCGACCCTTTTCGACGCGTGAGGCCGACACCGCGCCGTCCATGTAGTCCCAGACGGCGCGGCTGAACTCGGGCTGGTTCTCGTTCAACTCGACCACGCGTGCGTTCAGCCGCACGCCTGCAAGCGAGCGATCAAAGGTCTCGGCGGAAATCCCCTGGGCCAGGGCCTCGCTGCGGAACCGGCCGAGCCACGACTGGAATTCGGCCGAGCGGTCCACGGGCTCGTCCGGCACGGGCGTCGACATGCGCACGGCCGGGTCGGCGCTTGCGGCATTTGAGCCCAGGCCCACGGGCACCAGGGCCACGGCTGCGGCGGTAAGCCCAATTCGAACAAAACTCAGCAAGGCAGCACCTCGTTCACCACAAATCGATGCCACGAGGCAGGCGCGCAAATCAAGGGAAACAGCCGCTAAGGTCGCGCTTTGCGCGTTGACAATACCCGCGGGTCACACTATTGGTCCGCCCCTCGAATTTGGCCCTGCGGGGCCGCACGCCGCGGGTAAAGCCAATGAAAATCCGGAATTCTCTGAAATCTCTGAAGGGCCGCGACAAGGATTGCCGCGTTATCCGCCGCAAGGGTCGCGTTTACGTGATTAACAAGAAGAACCCGCGCTTCAAGGCCCGCCAAGGCTGATTGCCGGCCTTTAGCGTGCGCCCGCCCGCTTGAGGGCGTTGAGCACGCGCCTTGCGACCTGCCGGCCGCTGTCATAGGCGCCATTGACGGTCTGCACGGCCTTTTCACCCAGAGCTTCGCCTGCCAGATGAATCCCGGCGTGGATGGGTGCGCGCAGCGTGTCCCGCGCGCGCAGTCGGCCCGGTTTGGCCGAGGCAACCGAGCCCAGCACCAGCGGGTTGCGCCCCCAGTTGGTCGAGGCGCTGGCAGCAAGCCCGCGCGAGGCTGAACTCCCCATCATCGACCTCAGCGCCTCCATCGCAAAGTCGACATGGGTCCGCGCACTGCGTGACTCAAGGTCAAGCGCCAGCGAGCCACCCACACTGCACACAAGCATGGGCGCCCCGAACGGCCTCACCAGGAACTCAGCCGCCCGCTGGTCCTCGACCTGTTCGAAGAGCAGGGCATTCTCGGGGAAGGCGAGCGCCGGGCTTCCCGCAGCAAATGACAGGCCGACCTTCAGCAGAGACCCCATCTGCAGTCCCTCGATGGCCTGCTGGTGCTCGCCGGGCAGTTGGGGATCGAGGGCGATGGAACCCGAAGCCAGAACGCCGACCGATGTGGTGATGATGACGGCGCGCGCGCGCAGGCCGCCACGGCTGGTCTGAACGTCGACCCATCCGCCGCGTAACTGGCTGATCCGCAGGACAGTGGTTCCGACAGAAATGGGCAGCCCCGCCGAGAGCCGCGCCACCAGCGTGCCGAGGCCTTCACGCACCAGCCGGCTCGGCTCTGCCTCGTGGCGATTGAACCAGTCCTTGACCGAAACTTGTCCCAGGTCGAGGCCCATGTCGAGCGGCCCGATGCGTGCCGCAGCCGTCGCAAGCCACGCCCGATCCTCGGGTGGCATCAGCGCAAATGTCGAAGGGTTCACGGACCCGGCCGCAACATCCGTCTCGCCCTCGGCGGCCTCGGCAAGCGCGATGCTAAAGGTGTCGATCGCCCGCTCGAACGCAGCATTCGCCCGTGCCGGCAGTCGCCTGCCGCCGGCAAAGAGGATTTCCTTGGGCAGGGCCAGGGCCGTGCCGAAACGGTACAACTGCGCAAACCCGAACAGCGGATTGAAGTCCGCGCGCCTGAGCCACATCGCGCCCTGGTCAAAGGGCAGGCCAAAGCTGGCGGTGTCGGTATAGCAACGTCCCCCGACACGCGGCGCCGCTTCAAGAACCTGGACCCGCCGTCCCGCGTCGACAAGAACCCGCGCAGCCGCCATGCCGGCAACCCCGGCCCCCACGACGATGACCTCGGGATCAGGAACGCGGGGAGCGCCCGCCAGCAGCGGCAGTCCCGCTGAAAGCCGGGCAAGATCGCGTCGGGTAATCTTCATGACGGACGTCGCTTGGAACCAGGAAGGGCTTAGCCTAGCATGCAGGTCATGCGTATCGGCATCTTTCTCGTTTCATTCTTTCTGCTCCTTGCCGGCAGCGCCGCGGCCGACCAGAAGGATCCGCGCCTCGCGTCCCTCTTTAACCAGTTGTCCAAGGTTCGCAGCCCCGTCGAGGCAGGCGTCCTGACCATGCAGATCGGCGAACTCTGGCGCGCCTCGGGCAGTGACACCGCCAACCTGTTGATGGATCGCGCAGCCGCCGCCGTCGAGCAGCAGGACTTTGATACCGGCCTCAAGTTGCTGAACGCAGTCAGCCAGATGAAGCCCGCCTATGCCGAGGCCTATTACCGTCGTGCCGAGCTGTTCCTGCGCATGGACAGCACCGAGCAGGCCGCAGCCGACCTCGCCAAGGTCGTATCACTCGAGCCCCGAGATTTCCGCGCCCACGCCCTCATCGGCAGGATCGCCGATGACGCCGGCCAGTCCGGGGCAGCGCTTTCGGCCTATCGACGCGCGCTCGCGATCAATCCGACGATGGACGGCGTGCTGAGACGCGCCAATGAGCTCTCGATTCTCGAGAGGGACAGGACGAGCCTCTAGCCTGCATAGGGCGGCGGCTTGCGTCCCACGAACGCCACGCGCAACAGGTTCGTCGCGCCCGGTGTGCCAAGCGGAACGCCTGCGGTAACAACAATGCGTTGGCCCGACGCTGCAAATCCCTCGCGGTAGGCGATCTGGCAGGCTCGCTCGCTCATGTCCTCGAAGCTTTGCGCATCCTCGGTCACCACGCAGTGCAGGCCCCAGGCCAGCGCAAGGCGGCGGCCTGTCCTGACGACGGGCGTCAGCGCAATGATCGGAACGCCGGGACGTTCGCGCGAGGCCCTGATCCCCGTCGAGCCCGATCCGGTCCAGCAAACGATCGCCGCTGCACGAATGGTCTGCGCCACCTGCCGCGATGCAGCCGTGATCGCATCCGGCGTCGTGGCCTCCGGTTCTGGGCGCTGCGCTTCCATCATGGTGCGGTAATGGCTGTCACCTTCGATCGATCGCGCAATGCGGTCCATCATTTCGACGGCCTCGATCGGATACTTGCCCGACGCAGACTCCGCCGAGAGCATGACTGCATCCGCGCCGTCGAAGACGGCTGTGGCCACGTCAGAGACCTCCGCACGCGTGGGCAGTGGGCTCGTGATCATCGACTCCAGCATCTGCGTTGCCACGACCACCGGCTTGCCGGCGGCCCGCCCGGCCCGCGTGATCTGCTTTTGCCGCCCCGGGACCTGTTCGATCGGCAGTTCAACGCCAAGGTCGCCGCGCGCAACCATCAGCGCGTCGGAAAGCTCCGTGATCTCTGCAAGCCGTTCAAGTGCGGCGGGCTTTTCGATCTTGGACAGGATGCCCGCCCGACCAGCCACGATCTTGCGCGCCTCCGCGACGTCTTCGGGGCGCTGCACGAATGACAGCGCAATCCAGTCCACGCCAAGCTCCAGTGCCCTGTCGAGATCGGCCCGATCCTTGGTCGACAGGGCCGCGATCGGCAGCACGACATCAGGCACATTCACGCCCTTGCGATCGGTCAGCCTTCCGCCGAACTCGACCCGAGCCGTCGCGCTGTCGCCGTTCACGCTCTCCACGCGAAGCCTGAGCCGGCCGTCATCGATGAGCAACTGCCCCCCGGGCTTCAGCACCGCGAAGATTTCCTTGTGGGGCAGGTAGAGATGCTGCGCGTTGCCCGGCGCAGGATCGAGGTCGATCTTCACGACAGACCCTGTTTCGAGGTCGACGCCGCCGCCCGCCATCGCCCCGATCCTGAGCTTGGGTCCCTGCAGGTCGGCCAGGATGCCGATAGGGCGTTCCAGTTCGGTCTCGATCGCCCGGATTGTCGATACATAAGCCGCCAGCGTCGCGTGGTCAGTGTGGCTCATGTTGATGCGGAAGACGTCCGCGCCAGCCTCGAACAGGCGACGGATCGTGGCGGCATCGCGTGAGGCTGGCCCAAGCGTTGCCAATATCTTGACGTTCCGGCGCCGCCGCATCTGCGATCCCGCTGTCGGTTGGTGAGGTATGCCCGGAATTCTAATCGGAAAGGTGATAGACGAAGGTTAATTCCTTGCCAGTATCAATGGCAAAAAACCGTGCTTCTCCAAGCTTGCGCTTGTGGCAGTCCTGCCGTCCGCGGATCTTGAAGTTCTTAGGTTTAACGCAAAGCCTGTAGGCGCCGTCCCAATCCCCATCCACGCCCTCCTGGGCCGCGTGGATCAGATAGTGCTGCGTCCTGAGCGAGCCCTTGATGAGGACGCGGCAGCCTTGTGGCTTGATGCGCCACCAGCCCTCGCTCGTCCAGTCAGCCCCGCTCTTGTACCCGATCGCAACGACTGCAGTGTGGTCACTCTTGTTGCACAATTGGAAATCCGCCCGCGCTGGAAACACCAGAACGCAGGCGACGAGAAATCCGCGCAGCAGATGGATGTACGGTCGTTGAGGCATAAGGGTTCAGTCGGCAGCGTGTGAAGGGTCAGCCTGTCGGCAGGATCAGGATCGCACGCAAATCGTTGACATTTGTTCTCGTGGGTCCGGTCACGATTTCCTGGCCCAGCGTTCGAAAAAGACGGGCGCTGTCGTTCCTGTCCGCAAGGTGCTTTAAGTCAAGCCCTGCGGCCTGTGCATCCGTGACCGTGTCCGGACCGATCCAGCCGCCGGCAATCGTGTCACTTCCGTCGATCCCGTCGCTATCGGCAGCCAGCGCCCAGATTCGCCGGGCACCCTGAAGGGTCCGGGATAGTGCAAGCAGATACTCACGATTTCGTCCGCCCTCGCCGCCACCATGCACCTGCACGGTCAATTCGCCGCCGGACAACAGGAGCAGTGGCGCCGACCCCGGTTCCATGTGGCGTGCGATCTCGCCGTGCGCGAAGCCGACCTGCCGCGCATCGCCTTCGACATTGACGCCAAGCACCATGGTGTTGAGGCCGGCCGCTTGCGCAGCATCGCAGGCAGCCGCGACAAGGTCTGCCCCGCGCGCCGCAATCGTGAATTCTGCGCCCGCAAGGCGCGGATCGCCCGGTTTCACCGATTCCAGTCGCGGATCCGAAAGAACCTGCCGGACAGCACCTGACCTGTCGATGCCATGGCGCGCAAGCACGCGCTCGGCTTCCGCCTGTGTCGTGGGGTCCGCCACAGTTGGTCCCGAGGCGATCACCGAGAGGTCGTCTCCGGCCACATCTGAAATCGCGATGGTCAGCACACGAGCCGGATGGGCCCGCGCCGCAAGCCGGCCCCCCTTGATCGCCGACAGGTGCTTGCGCACGCAGTTGATCTCGCCGATCGAGGCCCCGCTGAGCAGCAGGCCCCGGGTCACCGCCTGCTTGTCGGCGAGGTCGAGCGGCGCCAGCGGGGCGGCGAGCAGGGCAGAGCCCCCGCCCGACAGCAGCACGACAAGCGTGTCGCCCTCGCCAAGCGAGTCCGCAAGCGCAAGCGCCCGCGCGCCGGCCTCAAGACCGGTCTCATCGGGGACAGGATGGCGCGCCTCGATCAGCCGAATGGACTGAAGCGCTTCACCATGCCCGTGCCGCGTCACGACAATCCCGCCATCGACGCGTCCCCACGCCTGTTCCAGCATTGCCGCCATCGCGCCAGCAGCCTTGCCGGCACCAATGACAAGAACGCGCCCCCCCGGGCGCGGCGGCAGGGCGGCCGGCATCACGCAGCGTGGATGGCAGGCCTCCACGGCAGCAAGGAAAATCTGCTTCAGCAAGTCAGGCGGTGCCTGCATGAACCAACGCCCATGGGGTTGCGACAATCGAACCGTCACATTGATGCGATGCTCTAGCCTATTCTGGGCAGGCCGTCAGCGTTGCTTGGTGTCTCGTGCCGTCAACTCCCGCTTTTGAGACTTTCAATCCGCAAGGCGATCCGGGGATCGTGCTGGTCTGCGACCATGCGTCGAACTTCATACCGCCGGAATATCAGGACCTCGGCCTTCCAGCCGTGCGCCTCAAGACCCACATCGCCTGGGATATCGGCGCCGCTGCCGTGACACGAACGATGGCGGCCGCGCTAGGCGCGCCAGCGATCCTGGGCACCCACTCGCGGCTGCTGATAGACCTGAACCGCGGCAAAGACGATCCGACACTGGTGATGAAACTCTCCGACGGCGCGAT
>JBILGJ010000165.1:0-6515 GCA_044351125.1 Micropepsaceae bacterium | reverse complement strand
AAACGCGTAAGCATCCACAAGCCCCATCTCGAGTTGCCGGTAGAAAGCCTCCTTGCCCATGCGGATCGCAACCGATGACTTCGAGGCAACATGCAGGGCAAGCTTGCGCACTTCCCCTTCCAGCGCTTCGTCCGCCACCACGCGGTTGACCAGCCCCATCTCCGCCGCACGCGATGCCGGCATCATGTCCCCGGTCAGCAGCATCTCCATCGCATGCTTGCGCGAGAGGTTCCGCGACAGGGCCACCATCGGGGTCGAGCAGAACAGCCCGATGTTCACCCCTGGTGTTGCGAACCGCGCGCTCACCCCCGCGATGGCCATGTCGCAGCTCGCCACCAATTGGCATCCGGCGGCCGTCGCAATGCCGTGGACCTGCGCAATCACGGGTTTGGGGCAGCGCAGGATGGTCTGCATCACATCCGCACACTGCTTCAGCAGTTCGTCGAACCAGTCCTGCCCGCGATCCGGATCATTCCAGTGAGGAACCATCTCCCTCAGGTCATGTCCGGCCGAGAAGGCAGGCCCGTTGGCCGCCAGCACCACGACCCGCACGGCCGGATCGGCCGTGGCCGCATCCAGGGCCGATTGCAGGGCTCCCAGCAGGTCAACCGACAGTGCATTGCGGGTCTGCGGGCGGTTCAAGGTCAGCCGGCAGACCGGTCCCTCGGTATGGGAGAGCAGGGGGCTTGTCGCGGGATCGGTCATCGGGGGCTCTGCTTCGTTGCGTGTGGCCTAGACTAACACCCCCGCGTAAGGCCGGGAGGGGAAGTCGCGGAAAAGAGGGGGTAATATTTTACCACACTAGTTTTTTCGTGCAATTTCGCCGCATTCTGGCCCTTGCTGCATTGACAAGCCCCGGGCCCCCCTGTAACCACCCGGCCTCTTCCTGAACCACAAACCGGAACACAAACGTCCATGTCGACCTATTCGGCCAAGGCGTCCGAGATCAAGAAGGACTGGGTGCTGATCGATGCCGAAGGGCTCGTCGTCGGTCGCCTGGCTGCGATCATCGCGACACGCCTGCGCGGCAAGCACAAGCCGTCCTACACCCCGCACATGGATTGCGGTGACAATGTCATCGTGGTCAACGCTGACAAGGTTGTCCTGACGGGCAACAAGATGCAGGACAAGGTCTTCCACTACCACACCGGCTATCCGGGCGGCATCAAGGATCGCCAGGTTGGCAAGATCCTCACGGGCAAGTTCCCGGAGCGCGTGGTCCAGAAGGCCGTCCAACGCATGCTGCCGCGTGGTCCGCTGGGCCGTCGCCAGCTCGGCCATCTCTTCGTCTATGCAGGCCCCGCCCACAAGCAGGAAGCCCAGCAGCCCAAGACCCTGGACGTCAAGTCCATGAACGCCAAGAACACGAGGGGCTAATCCATGGCCGATGAAGTCCGTTCCTTCAGTGAAGTGAAGTCGACGCTGGTCAAGCGACCCGCCCTCGACGCCAAGCCCTCCGCCGACGCCACGCGCAAGCGCGATGCACAGGGCCGCGCCTACGCCACCGGTCGCCGCAAGAACGCGATCGCCCGCGTCTGGATCAAGCCCGGCTCGGGCAAGGTCACGATCAACAGCCGCGAGGAAGCCGTCTACTTCGCCCGTCCCGTGCTGCGCATGATCCTGCGCCAGCCGCTGGTCGTTGCCGGTCGCGAGACGCAGTTCGACGTGGTGGCAACCGTTGTTGGCGGTGGCCTGTCCGGCCAGGCCGGCGCCGTCCGTCACGGCATCGCCCGCGCGCTCGTCGCCTATGAGCCCGAGCTCAAGCCCGCGCTCAAGAAGCAGGGCTTCATGACCCGCGACAGCCGCATGGTGGAACGCAAGAAGTTCGGCAAGGCCAAGGCCCGCCGCAGCTTCCAGTTCTCCAAGCGCTAGGTTCAATCGCGCCTGCAATCATCCAGACGCAAAGGGGCTGCCCGGCAACGGCGGCCCCTTTCTCTTTGGCGAAACGGTGCCACAGGCTTTCGGGTGTAACGGAGACATGCCTTGATCGTGACCGAACGGCTCATCCTGCGCCGCCCGACGCGGGCAGACATCCCCGATATCCACGAGATCTTCGCTGATGAGGAGACACTGCGCTACTGGAGTTTCGGGCCCCACAAGTCGCTGGCCGAGACCGAGGCCTGGGTCATGCCCGTGATCGACGATCCGGTTGGCGCGGCGTTCGACTTCTTCATCGAGATGGACGGACGCATCGTGGGCAAGCTCGGCTGCTGGCGCGTGCCCGAGATCGGCTTCGTTCTGCACAGGGCCTGCGCGGGCCAGGGCATCGCCTCGGAGGCTCTTCGAAGCTTCATCGACTACATGCACGGGCGACGCGTGTGTGATCACCTGATTGCCGACGTGGACCCGGCCAACGTGCGCTCGAGGCGGCTCCTCGAGACGCACGGGTTCCGATACACAGGCTTCAGGAAGAACACGATCAAGACCCACATGGGCTGGTGCGACAGCGTCGATTACCGGCTGGATTTCTGAGCGTGGCACAGGCAAGGGGCAGATGCTTGCGGGGTCTCCCGGAATCATGCATATCCGCCGCTCCCCGTGGCACGCGCAAGTGACAGAGGCATGACGTGATCGAGCAGATGCTGACGCTTGCAGGCGCCAATCTCGCCTCGCCCATCGTTCTCTTCTTCGCGCTCGGCGTGGCCGCAGCCCTTGCGCGCTCGGACCTGACCGTGCCCGAGGCCTTTGCCAAGGGGCTGACGATCTACCTGATGCTCGCGATCGGCTTCAAGGGCGGCGTTGCCGTCGCGAACAATGGCATCACGCTCGACTTCCTGACCACCGCTGCAGCGGGCATCCTGCTGGGTGTCCTGATACCCGTAATCGCGCACGGTGTGCTGACCCGCACGCGGCTGCTCGACCCGCTGAACGCGGCCGCGGTCGCAGCCCATTATGGCTCGGTGAGCATTGTTACCTTCGTCGCCGGCACCACGCTGCTGACCAGCCTCGGCGTCGCCTATGACGGCTACATGATCGCCGTCACCGCCATCATGGAAACGCCTGCCATCGTGGTCGGCCTTTGGCTGGCCAACGCAAGCCTGAAGGGTGACGAGCAAGCGGGCTTCTCGAAGAGCCTCCTGCACGAGGTCTTTCTCAATGGCAGCGTCGTGCTGCTGATGGGCGCCTTCCTGATCGGCTATGCATCGGGCGAACCCGGCATGAAGGCCATCAGTGCCTTCGTCGATGCCCCCTTCAAGGGCGTGCTCTGCCTCTTCATGCTCGACATGGGGTTGCTCGCAGGCCGCAGGCTGGCGTCCGCCCGGTTGCTGACGCCAGGTCTTGTGATGTTTGGCCTTGTCATGCCGCTGGTGTCGGCGGCGCTGGGCCTTGCCCTGGCGTTGGCTCTGGGCCTGTCGCCCGGGACCGGCACGCTCCTCATGACGCTGGCCGCCTCCTCGTCCTACATTGCCGTACCCGCCGCCATGCGTATCGCGCTGCCGCAGGCCAACCCGGCGATCTATGTGACGCTTTCCCTGGCGGTAACATTCCCCTTCAACCTGTCCGTCGGCTTGCCTTTGTACTACTTTGCCGCTTCCAACCTTCTGGGCTGAGGATCTCCATGCCAGTGATGCATCCCCGCAAGCGGATCGACATCTTCGTCGAGATGGCCGTGCTTCCAAAGGTCGAGGAGGCGCTCACGAAGGCCAAGGTCACCGGCTTCACGGTTGTGCCCTGCATCAAGGGACGTGGCTGGAACGGCGACTGGAGCAGCGACGAGATCGCCGACGTCGAGCGCATGGTCATGCTGACCACGATCACCCGCGCCGAGGCGCTGGACGTTGTTCTGGAGAGCCTGCGCCCCGTCATGCAGCGCTGGCGCATCGTGGTTTCGGTTGCCGACGTCCAGGTGCTGCGCTCGGAGAAGTTCTGAGCCGCGCTCAGTCTCCACCGCCGCCATCGCCGCCGCCATCACTGTCCCCGTCCCCGTCTGCACCCTTGTCCTTGCCGGCACCCTTCGACGATCCGGCCGTAAACCCGCCGTGGATGCCGACGTCGTCGCCGTGCGACGTCCCGCGCCTGCCATTCGTTCGCTTCCCGCCCATGCGCGAGAGCGTGATCAGCACGAGAAGCACGGCAAGTCCTGCAAGAAGCAGGGCGATGTCGAGGTCCTGAAGTCCGGTCCAGGCCGTCATGTCAGTCGTCATGTGGGTCTCCCTTCCTGTTGGTCCCACTTATCAGATGGGTGTCCCATGCGACGTTAACATGACAGCGTTTCACGCGCTGCGCTGCGCGCACCGCGCTTGTGATCGCTATGAGCATTAGCGCTCTCAGCCCGGAAGTGGCCGTGCTACACGGCTGGTGGCATAGAAGGCCACGGCACCGACAAGGAACGCAAACGCACCCACCATCAGTGCAATCGTGTAGGCGCCTGTTGCATCGTGAACCTGCCCAAACAGCACGATGCCCGAAGCCGTTGAAAGCGCGCCCGCCGTCGCGATGGCGCCGAAGATCGAGCTGTAGTGCCCGAACCCGAAATTGCGGCTGATGAAGTAGGCAAGCAGGTCAAGCTCCGATCCCTGCTGCAGACCGATCAGCGCCACCGCCACGAGCGCAACAGCGACATGGGGCTCCGGCACGAGCAGGATCAGCGCGCCGATCGCGGGCACGCCCGTCATGAGGGCCGCGACCCGCGCCACCGGCACCCTGTCCAGCGCAAAGCCCGTGATCAGACGTCCCGCCATCAGGCCCAGCGCATAGACCGAAAGCGCAAGCCCCGTGGCCGTGTCGCTCAGGCCCTGGTCGCTGAGCAAGGGCGCAAGCTGCCCCACGATACCCGAGCCCGGGATGTTGATGGCCACGAGCGCGACCACGAGAAGCCAGAACTGTTTCCCGCGCATCGCCTGCCTGAGCGGGATCGACGGCGCCCGCCTTTCGGCCTCGCTGGCCTCGGGCAGCTCGGAAAGCGTCAGCGTCTCGGTGTCGACGCGGCGCTCGTTCTTCACGCGCCCGATGAACCAGAGCGCAAGCGGCAATCCGATACCAAGGGTGATGATCGCCATGGCGATGAAACCGGCGCGCCAGCCATGGGCCCCGATGACATAGGCAAGCAGGGGCGGCATGGCGATCGCGGTGACCGAAATGCCCGACGCGGCCACCCCGAGCGCAAGCCCGCGCTGCCGGTCGAACGCCGCGATCAGCGGCCGCGTGTACGACAGCGCACCCGTGCCCGTGCCGAAGATCCCGGCCACGACCATGAGCAACACGTAGATCGTGAACGAGCCCTCGATGCTCGCCGCGCCAAGATAGACCAGCGCCAGTCCCGGCACGCAGACCAGAACCACCCGCCTGTAGCCGTGCCGGTCGAGCAGCCGTCCGATGACCGCCAGCGACAGCGCGCCCGCGATATAGCCGACGGCCGCCGCGAGGCTCAGGTCGCCGCGGCTCCAGCCGAACTCGTCCGTGATGCGCGTGACGAAGAGGCTGCTGACCATCAGATAGAGCGCGATCCCCGTGCCCATGCCGATGCCGACCCCGACAACGATGCGCCAGCCGCTCTGCCATTCCGCCCGGTCGGCGGCCTCGAACCGTGTGCTCACGCGCGCTGCCCTCCCTCGAACCCCATGGATCGCCCTGATACGTTGATTTGCGCGGCGCTGGCAACCGTAGAGACAGGCGCAATTCCCATCCGGCAATTCACCAATAAATCATGGGATTGCGACGGCTTGCGCGGCCATGGTCCCTTGACTTCGGGGCCCCGGCCGCGCGACCAAGGGAGCGGGCCGAAACCGTCTGCAAGCCGCCTTTGCGTTACTGGCGTTCACGTGGGATCCGACCACGGGGAAGCGCAAAAGGCGGGGTTTCGGGAAAGCCGCGCGCCTGGGCCGTCCGCTTGCGTCAACCGCAATTGAAGGAGGCATCGCATGCAAGATTACCGCGCAGCACTCAAGGCATCCGACCCTGAGATCTACGAGACCCTCCTTGGCGAGGAGAAACGCCAGCGCGAGGGTGTGGAATTGATCCCCTCCGAGAACTACTGCTTCCCCGAGGTCTACGCCGCGCTCGGCTCGGCCTTCACGAACAAGTACGCCGAGGGTTATCCGGGCCGCCGCTATTATGGCGGCACCGAGTTCGTCGACATCATGGAGAACCTCGGCCGCGAGCGCGCCAAGGCGCTGTTCCGCGCCGAACACGCCAACCTCCAGCCGCTCTCCGGCTCGCCGATGAACCAGGCGGTCTATCTCGGCTTCATCGAGCCGGGCTCCACCATCCTCGCCATGGACCTCAGCCACGGTGGTCACCTGACTCATGGTGCCCCCGTATCTCACATGGGCAAGATCTATCGCTTCGTGCGCTACAAGACGAACCCCGAGAACGGCGCGATCGACTTCGACCAGCTGCGCGATGTTGCCCGCAAGGAAAAGCCGAAGATGGTCATCTGCGGCTATTCCTCCTATCCGCGCGACTATGACTACAAGGACTTCAAGGCCGTCGCCGACGAAGTGGGCGCCCTCACGCTGGCCGACGTCAGCCACATTGGTGGCCTGATCGCCGGCGGCGCGATGCGCAACCCGATG
>JBILGJ010000164.1:0-6517 GCA_044351125.1 Micropepsaceae bacterium | reverse complement strand
TTCAGGACGACGAACCCCAGGGCTTCATAGAACGCCACGGTCCTGTCGAGGTCCGTGGCGTTTATGACCGTGTGATACATCCGTTCGATCGACCATCCACGTGTCATGTCAGTTCCTTTTTGCCGGGTCTAGCCGCCAACGTCGACGCTGAACTTCACGCCGAACGTACGCGGCGGATCGAGCGTGATCTGGCTCGTCGGTCCGCCGATCGTCTGCGCCGGGATGACGATGTTGTTGACGACATCCTCGTCTTCCAGGTTCAGCACGAACACCTCGACCTTGTACTGGTCTCCGGGAACGTACCAGATCGCGCGGAGGTCGGTCTTGGAGTAGGCCTCCTGAAGATCCACCGCCTGGTTCTGTGCCCGGAAGAATACCTCATCCTGCCAGCGGAAATCACCGCGCAGCGAGATGAGACCCATCGAGGTGGGGATGTCGTACTGGGCACCCGCAACGACGGTGAATTCCGGCGTGCGGTTCAGGCGATTGCCACTGAGATCCTGCGGCAGGCCTGAGGAACCGGCGCGGCTGTCGATCGTCGTGTAGGAGTCATAGGTCGCGTCGAGCCAAGAGAAGCCGAGGTTGAGCGTCAGATCGTCGGTCGGCTTGGCGAGGGCGTCGATTTCGATGCCCTTGATGGTCGACTCGGCGGCGTTCTCGATGCGTGAACCGCCGATGTCCTGGATGAACACCTGCATGTCGGTATACGCGTTCCAGAATGCCGAAGCGTTCAACTGCAAGCGCTTGTCCCACATGAGGGTCTTCACGCCAGCTTCGTAGTTCCAGATGTATTCCGGATCGTAGGCGCCGGGGAAGTTGCCAACCAGCACGCCGCCCGAGCGATAGCCGCGTGACGCCGTGGCATACCACATGATGTCCTCGGACTGCTCGAGCTGGATGCCGGCGCGACCGGTGAGCGTATTCCAGCTCTCGTCAAAGTTCTTGGTCGCGCAGTGGCCGATGGCGCCTGGCGTGGTGATTGCGCAGCCACCAAAGAAGATGAAGTCGAGGAAGTCATTCCCCTTCTTCTCGTCGTGGGTGTAACGCAGGCCAGCCGTGAGCGTGGTCGGCATGCCGAAGAGGCCATCCTCGAGGCGATAGTCGTCCTGACCGAACACCGCCAGCGAGCGGGTTTCGATGTCGCCACCGTTCGTGAACGAGAACAGGTTGCCCGGGATCGTTGCCGGACCGAACACGTTGTATCCGGTGTCGATGAACTGGAAGCCCTGGTTGACGTGTTCGTTGTAGTAGAACGCACCAAGGACCCACTTGTTCGCACCCGTGTCGGACGAGGCCAGGCGCACTTCCTGCGAGACCTGGTAGGACTGGTTGCGCCAGAAGTCGGTATAGGCGAGCGGCAGGTTGGAACCGTCACCATCGGCGCGCTGGTTCCACTCAAGCTCGTCGTAGGCCGTGATCGATGTCAGCGTGAGGCCGGAGCTCATGGCCCAGTTGACGGTCGCGCTGACATTGCTGCGCTCCATCTCGAGGGAGTCCCTGAAGTCCTTGGAGACCTTGCGCGGGTCGGTCGGGTTGGGCGTGGCGCCGACGAAGCGGTTGGTGCCGAGGATGCCCGAACCGTTGGCCGGGAACGGTTCACGCAACTTGATTCCGACCGGTTCCTGATTGTCATAATGACCGCCGGCGATCAGAAGATCGGCGCTGTCTGACAGCTTGAACAGGAACTGGCCGCGCACGGCCACGTCATCGGCAGCATCGCCTTCGCAATCACCGCACACCGATGCGGGGGCCAGGATGTCCTGATAGCCATCACGCGAATTCATCACACCCGAAATGCGGAACGCCGCCTTGTCGCCCACCGGCAGGTTGATCATGGCGCGGGTGGTCAACGCGTTGTAGTTGCCGTAGGAGAGGTCGGCCGAGCTGCTGAACTCGCCCAGGACGGGCTTGCGCGAGATGATGTTGATGGCACCACCCGTCGAGTTGCGCCCGTAGAGCGTACCCTGGGGTCCGCGAAGGACCTCGATGCGCTCGATGTCGAAGAAGGTCTGGTCGATACCTGCCGTGCGGCCGACATAGACACCGTCTGTGTGCAGGGCGACACCCGGGTCGCCGCCACCGGTCACGTTTTCCGTGCCGACGCCGCGCATGGTGATGGCGCTTTCGCCGCCTGTCACACCGGCGCCGAAGCTGAGCGATGGGGTCTGGTTCTTCAGCGACGAGAAGCTTGTCACGCCGCGATCGTCAAGCTGAGTCCCGGTCAGGACCGACATGGAAATCGGCACCTTCTGGACGTCCTGCGAGCGCTTCTGCGCGGTCACGACAACCTTCTCGATCGTTTCAGCGCTGATGGCCGACGCCGTCAAGGCAAGGAATGCAGTACTGGCCAAGAGGCCATTACGGACATATTGCGACATGATAGTACCCTCCTGTGCGCACCATGTGGGCCACGCCTTTGTGCGGGCTGCCGATAAATGAGAACGGTGCATTTTATTTATATCGGCTGTTATGTTGATTTATAACACGCGTTCCGCCACGCGCTATTGCTGTCAAGTGTCACCTAACGGAAAAAATGTGATCCAACGAATGTTTGCGACTGCGAAACAGCGCGTGCGCGGCGAATGCTGCCTTGCAAACATTCCCCGGTTGGCGAACAATTTTGCTTTCGCCATTCGTGACAGGCAATCTTGCAATGCCAAAAATCGTCGATCATCAGGAGCGCAGGCTGGCGTTCGCAGAAGCTGCCTACAGGGTCATCGCGCGCAGCGGAATTGATGGACTGACCGTTCGCGAAATTGCGAAGGAAGCCGGGTTCACGACAGGTGCGCTGTCCCACTACTTCCAGTCCAAGGATCAGGTCCTTATCCAGGCTGCTTCTTATATCGGCATTGTCGTGCGGGCGCAGATGCATGATAGCCAGCAGTCCCACAAGGGGCTAAAGGCGCTGCGCCTCGTTGTGCACCAGGCACTTCCGATGACGCCGGACGTGCAAGGCGCGTGGCGGGTCTGGCTTGGCCTGTGGCAGCGATCCGGCCAGAACCGGGAGGTCGGGAACCTGATGCAGATGCGCTATTTCGAGTGGCTCGACCGCGTTGCGATGCTGGTTGAAGGTGCGCAGGCATCAGGCGAACTGTCCACTGACATCGATCCGAAGCTTGCAGCGCAGACGATCGTGGCTGCCGTCGACGGGGTCGGTGCGCGGGTGATGCTGGCCGGCTATGACATTCCCGCCCGCCAGCAGAGGGCAATCATTGACAACGTAATCGACAACCTTCCGCTCGGAGACGGACGTCCGACCAAGCTGCCGGGAAAACTGCGCCGCAAGAGACAGAACGGTGACGCTGCCGGCAGACCCTAGAGCCGGTAGCGCACCTGGTCGAGCCAGAAGCGCTCGAGGCGCTGCAGGGCACGGTTGAGGGACGCGAACTCGGAGACTTCGAGCCCGCCCGAGGGCTCCACGAGCTTGACGTGCCTGTCGAAGAGACCTGCCACGATCTGTGCAATCGTCTTGCCCTTGTCGGTCAGGCTGACGCGAACCGACCGGCGGTCGCTTTCCGAGCGCACATGATTGATGTAGCCCGCCTCGACAAGCTTCTTGAGGTTGTATGAGACGTTCGAGCCAAGATAGTGGCCACGGGTGCGCAGTTCGCCTGCCGTCAGCTCCTGAGAGCCGATGTTGAACAGCAGCAAGGCCTGCACGCTGTTGACGTCACCCTGGCCGACGCGCTCGAGTTCGTCCTTGATCACGTCGAGCAACTGCCTGTGCAGCCGCTCCACGAGATTGAGACACTCAAGATAGCGCTGCTTGACGCTTTCCTGCGTCAGCTCGCCTTGAACACGCGCATTTGCCGTGACGGTCATGATCCCACCCGTAACCACATGCCGGGGCCTTTTGCCCCTTTGCATTTGGTCCAGAGGTTAGACAGGCCGCGCTAAGGATCTTTTAAGTGACGTGGCAAAGACGAGGTTAAGATGCCAGCCGACCGCGCAGCATCTGGATGATGCCCGAGAAATCCTTCGCTCCCGCGCCTGCGGAATCAAACATTTCGTAAAGGGCGGTTGCCTGCGCTCCCAGGGGTGTCGCCGCGCCTGCAGACTGTGCCGCATTCTGGGACAGTTTCAGGTCCTTCAGCATCATGGCGGCGGTGAAGCCCGCCTGATAGTCGCGGTTTGCAGGCGAGGTCGGGACCGGGCCTGGCACCGGACAATAGCTCGTGAGGCTCCAGCACTGCCCTGAAGCCGTGGAGGAAATGCGGAACAGCGTTTCATGCGAAAGGCCCAGCTTCTCGGCAAGCACGAACGCCTCGCAGGTGCCGATCATGGAAATGGCCAGCAGCATGTTGTTGCAGATCTTGGCGGCTTGTCCCGTTCCGGCACCGCCGGCATGGAAGATGTTCTTGCCCATCTTTTCGAGCACCGGCTCCGCGCGCTCGAAGGCCGCTTCCTCGCCACCAACCATGAAGGTGAGCGTGCCGGCGGCTGCGCCACCGACTCCACCGGACACGGGGGCATCAAGGAAGTGGACGCGGCGCTCGGCTGCGGCGGCGTGGACCTCGCGCGCGGTCGCAACGTCGATCGTCGAGGAGTCGATGAACAGTGTTCCTGCTGCTGCGCCGGCGAGGATGCCCTTGTCACCGAGATACACGCTGCGCACGTGCTGTCCGGCCGGGAGCATGGTGACGACGATTTCGGCGCCGGCCGCTGCTTGCGTGGTGGTGGTCGCCTTTGCGATGCCGGCTGCGGCCGCCTTGTCGAGTGCGGCGGATGACATGTCAAAGGCTGTCACGGCATGCCCCGCCTTCGCAAGGTTCGCGGCCATGGGCCCCCCCATGTTTCCCAGACCAATGAAACCGATCTTCATGTGCTTGCACTCCCTTATCGTGCCAGTTATCCGAGGTCGAGGTCGCCGCCTTCCAGCGGGGCGAAGTAACGCTCCACGTCCGGCGCGCCGATCTGGTCGAGCGCGGGCGGGTTCCATTTGGGTGCGTTGTCCTTGTCGATGATGACCGCGCGCACGCCCTCGTAGAAGTCAACGCCGCGCATGAAGCGGTTCGTCAAGCGGAATTCAAGCCGCATGCAGTCCTCGAAGCCCAACCTTGCGCCCTCGCGCACCTGACGAAAGGCTACCTTGAGGCTGGTGGGCGACTTGGCCTTCAGCGTCTTCAGCGTCTGCTCCTCGAACAGCGAATTGCCCGCCTGGAGCGAGGCGAAGATGTCGTCGACGGACCCTTTCGAGAAATGTGAGTCGATGGCTGTCCGAAGGCCTTCGAGCCTGGGCTTGTCGGTGGCGAAGACCGCGTAGCGGGCGAGTACCTTTTCAAGGGGGTCGGCACCGTTGCACAGCGCGTCGAGCAGATCGACGTGCTGGGCCTGGGGTACGACATGGGTGGCAATCCCGGCGTAGCGGGCGTCGGTCACATCGAGGCGCGCGCCCGTAAGGGCGAGGTACATGCCGGTCTCGCCCGGACAGCGCGGCAGGAAGTATGTGCCGCCGACATCCGGGAACAGGCCGATGCCGGTTTCGGGCATGGCAAACATCGTGCCCTCGCCGCAGACGCGGACACTGCCATGAACCGAAACGCCAACACCACCGCCCATGACGATGCCGTTGACCAGCGCGATATAGGGCTTGGGGAAGCGCTTGATCAGCGTGTTGAGGCGATACTCGCGGGCGTAGAAGTCGATCACGTAGGGCGTGCCGGCCTTGCCCGAGTCGTACAGGGCGCGAATGTCGCCACCGGCACAGAAGGCTTTCTCGCCAACGCCCCTGACGATCACCATCTCGATGTCGCGGTCGTTTCGCCAGGCCTTGAGGCGCTCGGTCATGGCGTCGACCATGGCCAGTGTCAGTGCGTTCAGTGCCTTGGGCCTGTTGAGCGTGATCACGCCCGCCCTGCCCTGCCGCTCGAAAAGGACTTCATCCATCATGTTCGTTCCGGGATTTGCCGCGCGTGGCTTGCCTGGGGCTTGCTACTGGCGGGACAGTTCGCGCGCGATGATGACGCGCATGATCTCATTCGTTCCTTCCAGGATCTGGTGGACCCGCAGGTCGCGCACGTGGCGCTCGAGGGGGAAGTCCTTGAGATAGCCATAGCCCCCGTGCAGCTGAAGCGCATCGTTGGCAATCGCCGAGGCGTGGTCGGTGGCAAAGCGCTTTGCCATCGCACAGAGCATGGTCGCCCTGGGATCGCGGCGATCAAGGGCGGCGGCGGCGTTCCAGATCATGAGGCGGGACGCCTCGAGTTCGGTTGCCATGTCCGCGAGGCGAAACTGGGTTGCCTGGAACTCGCCGATCTGGCGGCCGAACTGCCGCCGATCCACGACGTAGCGCTGCGCCTGCTCGAGCGCGGCACGCGCTGCACCCAGCGAGCACGCGCCGATGTTGATGCGGCCTCCATCGAGCCCCATCATCGCGATGCGAAAGCCCTCGCCCTCGGCGCCGATGCGGTTGGCCACCGGCACGCGGCAGTCTTCGAAGTTCACGGTGGCGGTTGGCTGGCTGCGCCACCCCATCTTGCGCTCGTTCTTGCCAAAGCTCAGGCCCTTTGTGCCTTTT
>JBILGJ010000006.1:0-19112 GCA_044351125.1 Micropepsaceae bacterium | reverse complement strand
GGTTCTGGCCGGCGGCTTTCTTCGCCACGGTGGCAGCAAGGCGCAGCAGGCGCAATACATTCCCGAGATGATTGAAGGCAAGCGCGTCTGCGCGTTTGCGTTTGCCGAGCCGCAGGGACGCTACAATCTTGCCGATCTTGCGGTCACGGCGAAGAAGAGCGGGGCGGGCTATGTGCTGAACGGGCACAAGGCAGTCGTCATCGGCGCGCCATGGGCCGATACGCTTGTGGTGACGGCTCGCACGTCGGGCGGGCAGCGCGACGCGAAGGGCGTGTCGGTGTTCATCGTCGACAAGAAGGCCAAGGGTGTGTCGTGCCGCGATTATCCGACGGTCGATGGGCTTCGGGCCTCGGAAGTGACGTTCGAGAACGTCGCTGTGGGCGCGGACGCCGTCATCGGCGAGGTCGACAACGGATTGCCGCTGGTTGAACGCGTGGTGGACGAGGGTATTGCGGCGCTCTCGGCCGAGGCCATTGGTGCCATGAAGGTGCTCAACGACGCGACAACTGAGTATTGCAAGACCCGCAAGCAGTTTGGCGTGCCCATCGGGAAGTTCCAGGTGCTGCAGCATCGCATGGTCGACATGTTCATGAACTATGAGCAGTCGGTCTCGATCACCTATATGGTGACGCTGAAGCTCGATGCTTCGGATGCGGAGCGCCGGAAGGCGGCCTCGGCGGCGAAGGTGCAGATCGGCAAGGCAGGGCGTTTCATCGGCCAGCAGGCCGTGCAGCTGCACGGTGGCATGGGGATGACGGACGAGCTGAATGTCGGGCACTATTTCAAGCGCCTGACCATGATCGACACGATGTTCGGCAATGTCGACCATCACCTGAAGCGCTATTCTGCGGCTGCCTGAGGGCGTCCGGAGGAACTGGTCCAGCTTCCAAGTCATTGCGCCGGCCCCTGTTGGGCCGGCGTTTTCGTTCTGGCTTCAGGTTACGGCGTAACCGTTGCGCGGACCTGAGCGGGTTGGGGGGCTGTCACGCGCTCGCGCGGGAAGCGACAGGCTATGGATGTGCCCTTGCCCAGCTCGCTTTGCAGCAGGACCTTTCCGCCATGAGCCTCGACAAGCCCCTTCACGATGGGAAGGCCAAGGCCTGCGCCCTTCTTTGATGACGTGATGTCATGGCGCCCGCGGCCGAAGCCCGCAAACACGGCGTCGATGTCTTCCGGGTCTATGCCGCCGCCGGTGTCGCGAACGCCAAGCTCGAGCTCGCCGGTTGGCAACGACCTTGCGAAGACCGTGACAGTGCCGCCGCAGGGCGTGAATTTCACGGCGTTGGAAATCAGGTTCAGCAGTATCTGTTGGGTGCCGCGTTCGTCGGCGTGCAGGCAGGGCAGGTTGCGGTCGAAGTCGGTTTCCAGAGTGATGTTCTTTTCGGCTGCCTGAAGTTCGAAAGCCTTTGTCGCCGAGCGCACGGCGTCGCGGATGTTGACCTCGACCAGCCTGAGCGCGACGCGACCGGATTCGATGCGCGCGAGATCGAGAATCTCGTTGATCAGGCCAAGGAGGTGGCGGCCGCTTTCGTTGATGTGGCCCGTGTATTCGGCGTACTGGTGGGCACCGAGGGGGCCGAAGATCTCGCGCTGCATGATGTCGGAGAAGCCGAGGATGGCGTTGAGTGGCGTGCGCAGCTCGTGGCTCATGTTGGCCAGGAATTCAGACTTGGCGAGGCTCGCGGCCTCGGCGCGCTGGCGCGCCTTGTCGGATTCAAACTTTGCGGAGGCCAGCTGCTCGATCAGCTCGTTCTTGTCCTCGCGTGTCAGGAGAAGCTCGCGGGCGCCACGGTTGATGTTCCAGGCGACGTGACCAAGATACAGCGTCAGGCCAAGCCCCAGGCCTGCAAGCGCAAGCATGACGGGCTCGCCCTGCAGGATGGGCGGGATGATGACGGCGCTGCCCAGGGGAATGATTGTCGCCCAGAGCATGCGGGTGCTCGAGGCGACCATCACCAGCATGCAGGACAGGCTGCAGCAGCCAATGAGGAACAGCAGCATCTGGCCGCTTTCGCTGCACTGGTCGTAGAAGGCGTATTGCGGGATGACCCAAACCGTGTTGGCGGCAGCCAGTCCCCAGGCGAGAACCGGATGCCAGCGGGCAATCTGGTCGGGGCTCATGTGCGGGAATTCGAGGAACTTCTCGGAGATCCAGTAGCGGGCGCAGGAGGCGCAGAGCAGAAGGTGCCAGGCAATGAGGTGCGCGGGATTGATCCATGCCGCGAGCAACACGCATGTGAGGGCGCCAAGGATCGGCAGCGAGTAGAGCATCGGGCGCAGGTTGCGTTCGGTCAGTCGAAGCTGCTCGAACTCGAGCTTGGCCGCGCGCTCCGGCGACAGCAGTGCCGCCGATGGCATGCCGATCCTGCCGGTGCTGTTGATATTCGCGTTCATGTCCCGGTGACTGCTTTCGCCCCACTGCATCTTCACATGAGAGCCGTTAAGGAATGTTGGGTTTGCTGACATTCCAACCGGGCTTGCCCTTGCCGGGGCTTGTTTTCGGTAATCTGTCGGTTACGGTCGGGTGAATTGGCCGCCTTGGTGAGGACCGGAAATGAACGAAGTCTTGCTTTTTGAAACCCTTGGGCCCGTGGCGGTCCTGACCATCAACCGTGCCGAAAGCCGCAACCCGCTGGGGGCTGATGGCGACGGCGATGCGTTCGCGGCGGCGGCGGCGCGGATCAACGCTGACCGAACGATCCGCGCGGTCATCCTGACAGGTGCCGGCAAGGCCTTCTCTGCCGGTGGTGACGTCAAGGCGATGAAGGATCGTGCCGGAGCCTTTGCGGGGCCGGGTGTCGCCATACGCGAACGCTATCGCACGGGTATCCACCGCATCGTGCGCAGCGTCTGGAACATCGAGGTTCCGGTGATTGCCGCCGTAAACGGGCCTGCGATCGGACTGGGAAATGATGTGGCGTGTCTTGCCGACATGAGGATCGCCGCCGACACGGCGATCTTCGGTGCGACCTTCCTGAAGATCGGGCTGGTGCCGGGGGATGGCGGTGCGTGGCTGTTGCCGCGCGTCATTGGCATGGCGCGGGCGTCGGAGCTTCTCTATACGGGCGACACGATCGATGCGCAGACCGCACTGGGCTGGGGGCTTGTGTCGCGGGTCGTGCCGGCGGCCACCCTGATGGACGAGGCGAAGAAGCTTGCCCAGAAGATCAGCCAGCAGCCGCCGGACGTGCTGCGGATGACGAAGAAGCTTCTGCGTGAGGGGCAAGCCGTGAGCTTCGACAACATCATGGAGCTGTCGGCGGCCATGCAGGCCCTTGCGCACCACACCGAGGACCATGGCGAGGCCATCGACGCGTTCTTCGAGAAGCGACCCGGCCAGTACAAGGGTCGCTAGCCTTTCGTTTCCGCTGCGTTCAGGCCGTTTAAAGGCTTGCCCTTGTGCTGAACCGGCGGCTCTAGTCTATTCGTGCAACCACGGCATCCATTCCATCACGGGAGATCACTCATGACAGTCGGAATCATCGCAACGATCAAGGTCAAGCCCGGCAAGGAAGCCGAGTTCGAGACCGTGTTCCGGGAGCTGGCCGGGCAGGTAAAGCAGAACGAGCCCGGTTGCCTGCTCTATGACCTGTTCCGTTCCAAGACGCCTTCGACCTATGTCGTGATGGAGCAGTATGCGAATGCCGAGGCGCTGGCTGCCCACGGCAAGACCGCCCATTTCGTTGCCGCAGGGCCGAAGCTTGGTGCGGTTCTCGACGGGCGTCCTGTGATCGACATGCTTGAGAAGGCGTAAGTCCCATGGAGCTCGCGTTCAGCAAGGAAGACGAGAAGTTCCGCGATGAGGTTCGTGCCTTCATCGCCGAACGCTTTGACGAGGACCTGCGCCACAAGATGGCGTGCTCGAAGAACGGCTATCTGGACAAGGCCGGTCAGGTGAAGTGGCAGAAGGCGCTTCACGACCGCGGCTGGATCGCCGTAAACTGGACGAAGGAATATGGCGGGCCTGGGTTCACGACGAACCAGAAGTACATCTTCGATGTCGAGATGGCCGCTGCCGGCACGCCCGTCGTAAGCCCGATGGGGCTCAAGATGGTGGCTCCGGTCATCATGGCGTTTGGCAACGAGGCGCAGAAGAAGAAGCATCTGCCGCCGATCCTGTCGTCGGACGTGTGGTGGTGCCAGGGCTATTCGGAACCCGGATCCGGTTCGGATCTTGCCAGCCTGAACATGCGCGCCGAGGACAAGGGCGATCACTACCTTTGCAATGGCACGAAGATCTGGACGACGCATGCGCAGTGGGCAGACTGGATCTTCTGTCTTGTACGAACCACGCCGGGGAAGAAACCGCAGGAGGGCATCTCGTTCATCCTGATTGACATGAAGTCACCCGGGATTTCGGTTCGCCCGATCGTGACAATCGACGGGCCGCCCGACAACGAGCAGGAGGTCAATCAGGTCTTCTTCGATAACGTGAAGGTGCCGAAGGAAAACCTGATCGGTAAGCAGGACGAGGGTTGGACCTACGCCAAGTACCTGCTCGAGTTCGAGCGCGGCAATGCCTATGCTTCGGGGCTCAGGCGTTCGCTGAAGAAGGTGCGCAGCATTGCCTCGGTCGAGGGGCTCGACGGGGGCAAGCTGCTGGACGATGCCGACTTCCGTCGCAAGCTCGACGAGGTCTCGATCCAGATCGACGCGCTGGACTATACCGAGATGCGCTTCTTCTCGCGGATGTCGGCCGGCCAGCGTCCGGGGGCGGAGTCATCCCTGTTCAAGACCCGAGGAACCGAGTTGCAGCAGGCCATATCGGAGCTTGCGGTCGAGGCGATCCAGTACTCGTCCATGCCGTTCGTGCAGGCGCCGTGGGAGAAGAAGAACGAGCCCTGGCCGCAGCCTGACTATGCGGTGACAGCGTCGCCGTACTACTTCAACCTGCGCAAGGCCTCGATCTATGCAGGTTCGAACGAAATCCAGCGCAACATCATGGCGAAGATGGTGCTGGGGCTTTGAACTGCCGGAGCCTGGAATGAAGCATCGGGATGATGGCCGGTAGTTCCGGTCGTCATCCCCTTGCGATCACGTTCCGCTGAATTTGCGACAGCTGGTCGGGACCTGAAGATCGAGGTGGCGCAATAGCCGGAAGGGCTTCGCCACCTGGCCTGTTCAGTCGAGCTGGTCGTAGATCGCAGCTACCTGTGAATCGAAATCCCTGAAGATTTCCAGCGCGTCCTCGACGAGAAGGTAGCCCGGGTACATCTTGAACCGGAAGTTCCAGAAAGACCTGATGTGCATGATCATGCCAAAGGCTTCGCCTACTTCAAGGAACTTCGAAGGCGAGTCCTTGAGGAATTTCTGGAATGCGAGGGGCTTGCCGTTCAGAAGTTCCTTGTAGGCGGCGCGGTAAAGCTCCACGCCGTTATGCGCGACCTGGTTCAGATAGGTAAGGCAGCACGAAATGCGCCGGCGAATGGCATCGATCTCGGCCAGTTCGTGTTTTGTGGCCCGCTTGATCCGGGCCCCTAGCATCTCTTCCAGAAGGGACGGCATGAACTTGGTGGTCGCGTCGATGTTCCAGCTGTAGTACAGGAACCCTTTCCATGCGAAAATGCCGTCGCGGTACTCTTCGCCGGACAGCTGCAGAACCCTGCGCAGGGGTTCGAGGCTTGATGCGGTTTCATCGGTCATGAGCTTGTCGACCATGGTGGAAGACTGGTCCATCAGGTTGTCGTCGCCGGTGAAGGCCAGGCGGACGATCTTCTGGATCTCGCTGTGGACGTACAAGCGCATCCTGTTGGCGTCGGCCTCCGACAAGTCGAAGTAGCAACGCGCGACCGAAATCCCATCCCGTTTCAGGCGCTCGCGCAGAAGGAACGGATCAAATGTGGGAAGCGAGTCCATGATCCTGATAACGGTCAGGTCACGCTGGAACGCTGGCGAGGAAATGTCGCCGCCGAACTGGGCCGCGATGGTGCGGTCAAGATCGTCGCCTGTAAGAAAGGAACTGAAGCCACCAATTGCAAGTTCACCCGAGTCGAACGGGAGGATCAACTTGGTGACGGTCATGCGACCGTGTTTGCGGGGATCGCGCTCGTGCATGCGCAGTGTGTGCTTGAGGTAGATCGACCTGTTGAGGCGCGGGTTCTTGAAAAGTGGCGCCTGCTGGTATGGCTCTGTGTCGCGATGTTCCTTGTAAACCTTCGAAAGGTTGAGGACGCGATCTGTCGAGCAGCTGCGGCCGAGGTTCGCAAGACTGTTTTTCGCTATGGCTTTGTTTGCCGCAAGTGAGTTCATGGCGCTGATCCGCTCAACTAACTGGACGGATCCTAGCGTTGATGGCGTAAAAATTGGTTTATCGGCTGGCCGGAAGAAAGTGGTTAGCCGCCGGTTAATCCGGCTGTTTGCTTGATCGCGCTCCTGAGAGCCTGTCGCAGATTGCAGCAAATCCGAGCAGGATGATGGCGCCGGGAAGAACAGGTGACAGGATGAAGAGGGGGTCTGCCTTCGATGCCACGATGATCATCGGCGTTATGCCGGCGGGCGGGTGAAAGACATCGAGCCTCTGCATGACCAGCATGGCAATGGCGATGGCGAGCGCTGCGACGAACGGGCTGAAGCCAAGGACAAGGGTGCATGCAATGCCGCTGGCTGCGCAGACAAGGTGCCCGCCGAGGACCCTGCGGGGATGGGCGGCGGCGATTTCGGGGCTGCCCAGTACCATGACGATGGAGGTCGTGAAGGGGAGCCACAGCAACGCCTGGCCCGTTGCGTCGGCGATGGCGATCATCAAGGCGACTGCGGCTCCGCCGCAGAGTGCGCGCAGGAGGGATTGCTCGAGGGGGCGTTTGTCCATGATTACGCCTCGCGCGGGAACACGGGTGGCGTGTCCGCGCCACGCGTGTGTTTACGCCGACGTCTGGTCCGGCTAGGTTTTCCGGGCGACAAGAGGGTGTTCCGGACATGGTCAATCGACATGAGGTGGCTCACGCTGCTGCAGGACCTTTCGCCTATTGGGGCCTCGTGCTCAAGGACTTTGCGCAGGCGTGGCTGACTTACGGGATCCTGACGATCGTCATAGCCGGCATCACGCACGGGATCTACGGAATACCGCTCTGGCAGGTCAGTGATGTCATCCTCGCGCTTTTCCTGTTTTTTGTTGCCTTCGTCGCCAGCCTGAGCCTGATCGGCTGCTGCCTCGACCTGACGCGGGCCGAGTTCGTGCTGGCGCTGGGGCGCCTCATCAACATCGCGCTGCTGCCGTTCCTGCCCTTCGGGATGGTGCTGGGCTTCCTTGGCTACGGATTCATCTCTGGGCAGTCTTTCGCCACGGAGTCGTTTGTGTATGCGGGGTATGTGGGGGTCTTTGCCGACGCCTATACGCTTGCGACCAGCTTTGCGGGCGACTTCCTTGCCCTGATGAAGGCTGATACGCGTGTTGCGGGCTCGACCGAGCTTGTCGTGGATACCGAGCGCCTGGTGTTCCTTGCGCAGATTGCAAGCGTGTTGCTCGCGATCGCGGGCTTCATGGTTGGCCGGGTCCGCGCCACGCGCGTGGGCGAAGTCGGCGTGCGGACGAGCCCGTTTGCGCTGTTCGAGTCGAGCCAGCCGGGGCAGGGCTAGGGCCCCGACGCCCGTTTGCGCGGTGTTGCTGCTATTCGTTCACGTATTCGGCCCTGGGGCGGATGATATTGCCCGCAGCGCGCTGTTCGAAGGCGTGGGCCAGCCATCCTACGGTCCGGGCGATGGCGAACAGCATGAGGGCCGTGCCGGACGGCAGGCCCCGCGCGCGTTCAAGCGCCACGAGCGCGAAGTCAATGTTCGGTTCGATGCCTGAGAGGTCGCGGACGGCCTGTTCCACGGCTGTTGCGATCGGGTCAGGGCTGATGTGGGCCAGAAGCTCTCGTGCGCGTGGGTCCCCTTCGCCGTAAAGCGTGTGGCCGAATCCCGGCACGTGCTCGCCCGCTTCCAGCCTTTCGCCGACGAGACGGAAGGCTTGTGCTGCACATGTTGGCTGGGTGACAAACGACCTTGCCCTCTCGCTGGCGGCGCCATGGCGCGGGCCGCTCAGGGCCGCGAGGCCACCGAGGACGCAGTTGGTCAGGCGCGCGCCTGTGGAGGCGACCACCCGCACGGCAAAGGTCGAGGCATTCAGCTCGTGGTCGGCCAGGAGCACGAGGGCGCGGCGGATGTGGTCAGCCTCGCGTGGCTTGCCGAGACCGCGTGTGACGGCCTTGTGCACGGGGGGCGTAATCTTTCCCTGGATGCCGGTGCAGGCGGCTGTGACGGCGAGCAGCAGGCGCGCGGCGGCGCGAAAGGCGGTCTGTCCTGCCTGTCCTGCGTAGGGGTTTGCATTGAGCGTAAGGAGGGGAAGGAGCGCTGCTGCGCGGTCCGTTGCCGGGGCGTCGGCGAACTGGCTCGCGAGGGCGTCCCAGCCCGTGATTGATGCGGTGTCGAAGGACAGGCCGGCGAAGGGGTCAAAGCCGTGCGTGTTCCAGATGAGGCGGGCTGCGTCCTCGAGCGAGGCCGTGCGGGACAGTTCGATGGCATCCATCGATCGGTAGAAGAGCCTGCCATCCTCGAAATGGGTCAGCCGGGTCTTGAGCACGGGCAGGCCGAAGTCGAGGGCGGTTGCTGCGGCTGTCCGCGGGCGCCTGAGCCGCGTCTTCCGGTCGACGAGCGCGTGGATGTCGGCTGCAACATAGAGGCTGGCCTTGGGATTCTCGGGGTTGGCGGTCGCGCGCACGAGGCCGCGGCTGACATAGGCGTAGAGCGTATTCCTGCTGACGCCGAGCAGGCGCGTGGCGGCGCCGGCGTCGAGCAGTGCATCCCTTGATTTAGGCACATTCCCGCGATGGGATCGGGTTGTCATGTTGATATGTTGATTCAAGATTGACCAATAGGGCTGACGATTTCATATGGGCGCAGGTGATGCAAGCAGGAAGGAGCTGTTCCATGAAGGCCGGGCTGGATGATGTCATTGCAGCGGACACGGTTTTGAGCCATGTCGATGGTGAAGCCGGTCGCTTGATTGTGAGCGGGTTCGACCTTGAGGCTCTTGTCGAGCGCTTTGGCTTCGAGGATGCAACTGTCCTGCTGTGGCGTGCTTTTCACGATGGGACTGACCTGAGGGCAGAGCTTGGTGCCGCGCGTGTCGAAGTGCACCGCCTGTTTTCGTCAATGTCAGCGCCCTGGACGCAGATGAAGGCCATCGAGGCGATGCGTTGCCTTATGTCCGGCATTGCGGATGGGGTGCCCGAGCGGGAGCCTGTCCTGATGCTGGCAGCATCAGGCACGGCGGCTGCCCATGCCTGCCGGCTTGTTTCGGGGCAAGCCATGGTGGCGCCGGATCCGAGGCGGGCTCACGCCGATGACGTCCTGCGCATGTTGCGCGGCCGGGAGGGTGATGCTGCCGAGGTGCGGGCATTCGAGACCTATCTTGTCACGGTGATGGACCACGGCTTCAATGCATCGACGTTCGCGGCCCGTGTGGTGGCGTCAACGGCGGCGGGACTGCCCTCGTCGGTGCTGGCGGGCCTGTGTGCCTTGAAGGGGCCGCTGCACGGAGGGGCTCCGGGGCCGGTCCTCGACATGCTGGACGAGATCGGTGACGTTTCGCGCGCAGAGGAATGGATATTACGGGCGCTGCAACGGGGTGAGCGGTTGATGGGATTTGGGCACCGCGTCTATCGCGTGCGTGATCCGCGGGCGAACGTGCTCAAGTCCGTTGTGCAGAAGCTCAGGGGGCGCGAGAACCGGATCGCCTTTGCCGAACAGGTCGAAGCAGCCGCCCTGCGTGCGTTGAAGGGGTTCAAGTCCCAGAGGCGGCTCGATACGAATGTCGAGTTCTACACAGCCCTGCTGCTGGAGGCGCTTGATATTCCGCGTGCCGCATTCACGCCGGTCTTCGCGGCCGGACGCGCGGTCGGGTGGATTGCCCACGTGCGCGAGCAGGAGGCGAGCGGCCGCTTGATCAGGCCGCAGTCGCGCTATGTTGGTCCGATGCCGGGCGAGGTGGCCTGAGACCAACGCGCCTCTCGCCGGGCAGTTCCTGTTCTTCAGTTCCCGCTGATGCGGGCGAAGAACTTCTGGGTCTGCTCGCCGCCCATGAAGTAGGCCTTGGCTCCTGACATGTCGGAAATCTTGCCCCAGTTCTCGGCGACCTTTTCGGCGGTCAGGCCGTTGTGGCCGAGGAACGCGCCATTGGCTTCGACGATCTGGGCCACGGCAAAGGCGCCGCCGCCGGCGGCCAGGATCACACCGTTGGGCGCGTCTTCGCTGACGAGGTAGATCACGCCGGGTGTCACATATTCGGGCTTGAGTGCCTCAAGCGCCTGCGGCGGCATCAGGTTTTCGGTCATGCGTGTACCGGCGACGGGGGCCAGCGAATTGACCTTGATGTTGTCCTTCTGGCCTTCGAGCTTCAGCGTGTTCATGAAGCCCACGAGCCCGAGCTTGGCGGCGCCATAGTTTGTCTGGCCGAAATTCCCGTAGAGGCCTGACGAGGATGAGGTCATCACGATGCGGCCGTATTGCTGCGCCTTCATCGTTTCCCAGCAGGCCTTGGTGACCTTGACCGATCCGACGAGGTGGACGTCCAGCACGAACTGGAAGTCCTTCACTTCCATTTTCGTGAAGCTCTTGTCGCGCAGCACGCCTGCATTGTTGATGAGAATGTCGATGCGGCCATAGGCGTCCAGCGTCTGCTTCACAAGGCCCGCGACGCCTGCGTCATCGGTCACCGAGGCGCCGTTGGCGATGGCTTCGCCGCCGAACGCCTTTATTTCCTCGACGACCTTGAGCGCCGCTTCGGAGGATCCGCCTGAACCGTCGACCGAGCCGCCTAGGTCGTTGACGACGACCTTGGCGCCCCGGCGCGCGAGTTCCAGGGCGTGGCTGCGGCCCAGGCCGCCGCCTGCGCCGGTCACGATGGCAACTTTTCCGTCAAAGCGTATCGACATGCAGAGGGTCCTTGTTGGCAGGGAATTGGATTGGCTGCGGTGTAGCGCTTCTGTGGAGCCTAAATCAACGCGCTGGGGAACGCCTGCGTTCGAAGGGGCGCCATCGGCGCATGCCTTGCCTGAGCTGCCTCCTGCCGGGGGCAGATGTGACCAATAATCATCAGTATTTCAACTACCGCTCGGTAGACACTTTAGTCAGGACTTTATTGCTTTGAAATACAGGGGAGGCTAGTTCAAACATCCGTTCGTGTTTCTTCCTGCCTATTGTGGCAGGGGCCCGGTGGCAGAAGGGCTTTCCGGTTGTTGTGGCTCTGCCGAAGCCACGGTGAAGACAGCGAGCGGATGACGGACGACAGGCCTGCGGCAAGAACGAGAAACAAGGAAGACTTTCGCCGTCGGGTGATAGAGAGTGCGCGGCAGCTGTTTCTCCAAAAGGGTGTCAGCAGGACGTCCATGGCCGACCTGGGCCGGGTACTGGGCGTGTCGAAGCCGACGGTGTACGAGGCCTTCCGCAGCAAAGACCTGCTGATGGATGCCGTTTTCAATTCGGTCGCCGACGATGTCGACACGACGTGGTTGACGCGGGCCATCGAGAAACCCCGTCCCTTTCCGATGTTCCTTGACGACACGGCCGATGGTTACAAGCGGCTGTTGACGACGCCGCGCAGCGTGGAGGCCTTCAGCCTGTTCATTCGCGAAGGCGGTCAGCTGTCCGGGCTTACAAATGCATTCGTCAACAAATACGCAATGCCTGCGACCGAGGCCGGGCAGCGCGTGATATCGGCTGCGATCAAGGCGGGCGAGTGCAAGCCGCTCGATGTGACGGTCGTGCAGAAGATGATCGACGCGCCGTTGCTGCATGTCCTGGTGGACCGGACGCTGTTCGGCAAAAGCGGGATGCCGGAGAACCTTGTCGGCCCCTATATCGATCATTCGTTTGGCGCGCTGAAGACCCTGCTCTGCAACGGCAAGGGCGCCTGACCCACTAGGAAGCTGTCGCCACCACGATGGGCTTGCGGTTGCGGATGCTGAGCGCGATCCGCCCATGCTTCAGCTCGAGGGCTGCGTTGCCAAAAATGTCGCGCCGCCAGCCTGAGAGCGCGGGTACGGCGGCATTGTCGTCGGCGGCAATGAGGTCGAGGTCGGATGACGAGGCAATCAGCTTCTGCGCCACGCCATGCTGGTCGCAGAGGATCTTGAGCAGGACCCGCAGCATGTCGCCGAGGATCGGTGGCACGGAAACGGGTGTGCCGCGTTCGATTTCCGGAACGGCGGAGGCTGGCAGTGCGAGACCTGCCTTCACGGCGTCGATCAGCGCGGAGGCCGCGCGCGAGCCTGCGAAGCCACGGGGAATGCCGCGCAGGGCTTCGAGGTCTGCGGGTGTTGCCGGGGCCTGGGATGCGATCTCGAAGAGGGCGTCGTCCTTGAGGACACGGCTGCGGGGGACGTCACGCTCCTGGGCCAGGCGTTCGCGCCAGGCGGCGACTTCCATCAGCACGGCTGTAAACCGCCGGTTGCCGCTGCGGAGCTTGAGGCGGCGCCAGGAATCTTCAGGCTTCAGGTCATAGGTTTCCGGCGCCCGGAGGATACCAAGCTCTTCCTCGAGCCAGGCGGAGCGGCCGCTCTTCTCGAGCTGGCGGGTCAGGGATTCGTACACCCGGCACAGGTGGATGACGTCGGACAGGGCGTAATCGATCTGGCGGTCGGTCAGAGGGCGGCGGGCCCAGTCGGTGAACCGGGATGACTTGTCGACCTGCACTTGGACCAGTTCACGGACCAGTGTCTCGTAGGCGGCGGCATCGCCGAAGCCGCAGACCATGGCCGCGACCTGGGTATCGAAGAGAGGGGCCGGGATGACGCCGCCCATGTGGTAGAAGATCTCGATGTCCTGGCGGGCGGCGTGGAAGACCTTGATGCAGTCGGGGCGGCTCAGGATCTCGAGGAATGGCTTGAGGTCGATGCCGGGTGCCAGGGGGTCGATGGCCACTGCGTGGCCCGGGATGGCCGCCTGGACGAGGCACAGGCGGGGCCAGTACGTCGTGTCGCGCATGAACTCGGTGTCGATGGCGATATAAGGTGCTCCTGCAAAACGTTCGCAGGCGGCGGCGAGCTCTTCGTTGGACGTGACCAGTCTTCCCATTTCCAATGCTTTAGCCCATGTTGCCCGGTCTTGACAGGTAGTAGCCGCGCGGCCACAAGGGGCGCCCTTAGACAGGCATTTTCCAAGAAACTCAAGGATCTTCCATGCACCGTTACCGTAGCCACACCTGCGGCGAATTGCGCGCAAGCCATGTTGGCAGCCGGGCCCGGATCTCGGGCTGGGTCCATCGCCGGCGCGATCATGGCGGCCTGATCTTCATCGACCTGAGGGACAATTACGGGCTCACACAATGCGTGGTCGAGCCTGACAGCCCGGCTTTCAAGGCCGTCGACGGTCTGCGCTCGGAGTTCGTGGTGACCTTTACGGGCCGCGTCGTGGCGCGTCCGGGCGACACGGTTAACAAGGACCTGGCCACGGGCGAGGTTGAGGTTCGCATCGACGAGGTCGCGGTCCAGGGTGAAGCCGGCGACCTGCCGCTGCCGGTATTCGGCGAGCAGGACTATCCGGAAGACGTGCGCCTGAAGTACCGGTTCCTCGACCTGCGCCGCGACCGGATCCACCGCAACATCCTGCTGCGTTCGAACGTGATCTCGAGCCTGCGCCGGCGGATGATCGATCAGGGCTTCACCGAGTTCCAGACCCCGATCCTGACGGCATCCTCGCCCGAAGGCGCGCGCGACTTCCTGGTGCCCTCGCGGCTTCATCCGGGCAAGTTCTATGCGCTGCCGCAGGCGCCCCAGCAGTTCAAGCAGCTGATCATGGTGGCGGGCTTCGACCGCTATTTCCAGATTGCGCCCTGCTTCCGTGACGAGGATGCGCGGGCCGACCGGTCGCCGGGCGAATTCTACCAGCTTGATCTCGAGATGAGCTTCGTCACGCAGGAAGACGTGTTTGCGGCGGTCGAGCCCGTGCTGCATGGCGTGTTCCAGGAATTTGCCAATGGGCGCACGATCAATCCCGGACCGTTCCCGCGCATTCCGTATGCCGAGTCGATGCTGAAGTACGGCTCGGACAAGCCGGACCTTCGCAACCCCATCATCATTGCCGATGTGAGTGCCGAGTTCGCCGATCCGTCGGTCGAGTTCAAGGCATTCAAGTCGGTTGTCGCACAGGGCGGGGTGGTGCGGGCCATTCCGGCGCCGGGGGCTGCGTCGCAGCCGCGTTCGTTCTTCGACAAGCTGAATGACTGGGCGCGCAGCGAGATGAAAGCGCCCGGCCTTGGCTACATCACCTTCGAGGAGGAGGGAGGCAAGCTTGTCGGCAAGGGTCCGATTGCCAAGTTCATTCCGGAACCTGTCCTCGCTCGGCTTGCTTCGAAGTCGGGCGTGAAGGCGGGTGACGCCCTGTTCTTTTCGGCTGGCAAGGCGGATGCGGCAGCCAAGCTTGCAGGTGCGGCACGTATCCGCATCGGCAACGAGCTGTCGCTCAAGGCCTCGCCCTATTACGACTTCCACTTCTGCTGGATCGTCGACTTCCCGATGTACGAGTGGAACGAGGACGACAAGAAGATCGACTTCAGCCATAATCCGTTCTCGATGCCGAACTTCGATCAGGATGCGTTCCTGAAGCTGGACCCCAAGGACGACAAGACGATCCTGGGTATCACCGCGTTCCAGTACGACATCGTCTGCAACGGCATCGAGCTGTCATCGGGTGCCATCCGCAACCACCGGCCCGACATCATGATCAAGGCCTTTGACATCGCGGGCTATCCGGCCGACGTGGTGGAGCGGAAGTTCGGTGGCATGTTGAATGCCTTCCGCTTTGGCGCTCCGCCGCACGGCGGCACCGCGCCGGGTGTCGACCGTATCGTGATGCTGATCGCTGGCGAGGAAAACCTGCGCGAGGTAACGATGTTCCCCATGAACCAGAAGGCGGAAGACCTGATGATGGGTGCACCGTCGGACGTGACGCTCAAACAGCTGCGCGAGCTTAACATCCGTGTCGTGCAGCCGGAGGCTGTCAAGGGCTGACGATCTTGCCGGCTTTCAGGAGCGGCCGTCCGGGATTTGGGTCAGCCCCTCCCATTTGCCCGACAGGACGGCAAGCATCACGCCGGCCGTCTCGTTGATCGCATCTGCAAGCTCGGCGCGGATTGTTCCTTCGCGGATCCGGTCGGTCCAGAGCGAGGGATCCTGGCTGAGCTGCCTGAACCAGTAGGCCAGTGCTCGCTTGGTATTCGCCCTATTGGCGTTCGCAAAATCGACGACAAGCGGATCGCGCTTTTCGCGGGATACGCTGCGCTCGGACGGCCAGGTCACAAGCAGCGGGCCGCCCTTGTCCAGCAAGCCCGTCTTCGCTGCGATGTCGCGTGCCATCTTGTGGTCGTACCAGGCGATGAGGTTCTGGCAGTCGTGGCTTGCGAAGGCCATCTCGAGTGAGACCTGGTCAATCTCGGCGATGGTTGGCCAGTAGGTGGCCAGTGTCTCGGCTGGATTGATGTCGCCCGGCGTCTCGAAGTCCAGTGACGCGAGCACGAACTCACAGAACTGCCGTTGCACAGCCATTTCCCTCTGGTCGACGGCCTTGCGCGGGATAATCACCATGCCAAAGGCATTGCGCGTGTCGAGCTTCATTTTCCCGCGCTGGAAGTAGCTCACCGCGAGGCCCGTCGGATAGCCCGAGGCTCTCGATCCCGGGGCGGGCGCGGAGGGCGGTGGCGCAGCCGGCCAGCCATTTACGGATGCTGGCGGCGGCGTAACGGGTGGCACGTGCCTTTCGACCTCGGCCCTGCACGGTTTGGGCTTGCCATCGGGTCCCATGGGGCAAGCAGCTTTGTCTTCGTCTTCCCTTTTGTCTGCGACCGGGGGCGTGGCTTGAGATTGAGTTGCAAAGGGCAGCGGGATGGAAATGGCGGCGCATGCCTGCAGTGTCAGAGCGAGGGCAACGGCCTTCGCGGTGGTCTTGCGGCTTGACGGCATAAGCTTGCTCTCCCGATGCCTGCGAACAGAATCACGGATCGGCATCATGAGAGCATGCCTCCCCGGGACGCAACACCGCTAACCCCGGGGGGGGGGCAGGCGGTTCTATTGCCACCAGGAGAGGGAGACAAAGATCCGGGTCGTGTCATTTACGTCCAGCGAATCAGCATAAGCGATGGGCAGGGCCGCCTCGACGGTCGCCACGAGATCCTGGGTGATGAACAGCCTGACGCCGCCGCCTGCCGAGGAGGCAAAGAGCGATTCATAGCCTGGCGTGCCGCGGTATACATCCCGGGTGCGGCCCGCGTCTGCGAAAACGTAGAGCTGCGCCCGCTCCATGGCGAGGATCGACGCGTTGAAAGTGTATCTGAGTTCGCCCGAGGCCGCCCAGCCATTGTCGCCGCCCGTCACGTCATAGTCGTAGCCGCGACCATAGCGAGCGCCGCCAAAATATATCTGTTCGCTCGATGGCAGCGAGCCGTCGGCGTATTGCGCCATAGCGGACAGGTTGACCGACCAATTGTCCACGAGCTCTGTGAAGTAGGAGGCTGACAGCCTGACCTTCGTGAACTGTGGGCGGCTGTCCTCGCGGCTGAGGTTGGTATCGCCGTTCTGTGATGCGCCCAAGGCATCGAGCCCCCGGGAGACCTGCAGGTTCAGGTTTGCTTGTGATGCGTCGCTGACTTCGGCGTAGCTGAAGCTGCCACGGAGCGTCCTAAGTTTCTCGTGCCGCGCAGGCGAGAAGCCGTCATCTCGGGTCGCGTCTCGGGCGTCAACCTGCAGGTTCAGCCAAATCGAGCGTTCCCGCGTGCGCATGATCGGCGCGAAGGCCCTGAGCCAAAGCTTCTGTGAGTCGAAATTTCCGAGCGTTGGATTGGCGTAAAGTGGGTCTTGCCAGGCGGACGTGGAGGCTCCCAGCTCGGTCCAGAAATTGCCGCCTGCCCATGGTGTCGCGTAGGCAAGTTCTGCGAAGAGTGTGTCGGGTACGTTGGCGACAGACGAGAAAAGTGACGCTGACAGTTGGTCGCCTGCGGACAGCAGCGAGTTCCAGCTCACGCCGGTGTAGAGCTGGTCTTCCCCATTGCGTGCCGTCCCGCGGTTGTCGGCGAATAGCTCGAGCGTCACGGGACGCCAAGTGACGGAGAGCTCGAGCCGGAATTCCCCCGGTGCTTGCTCGATGGGTACCAGTCGTGGCTTGTCGACCCTGTAGGAATACCGGTCGGAGAGAAGCAGCAAGGCGCGTTCGAATGTGGCCAGGTTTGCGGGGCGCTCTGCGAGCAGCGTCTCGAACTGGGCCGAGGCGTCGTCGTCGGAGAGACCGTCCGCCTTGACCGCCACCACGTAGCCTTCAATGGCCTGTGCCGTCAGCTTGCCGCCCTTGATTTCCTGGGGTGGGATGATGACGCGTGACAGGAAGAAGCCACGGTCCCGATAGGCCTGTGTCAGGCGGCCGGCAAGTCTGCTCAGGTCATCGGTCGTGAGGCTTTTGCCCACGAATTCCGATGCAACATTTTCTATTTCTGCTTCGTCCAGTGCTGTTGCACCCGTGATAACGACCGCCCGCAGCGTGAACGGGGCGCTTTCGACCCTTGTCCCGACATCGGTCGTCGCTGGAGCGGCACTTTCCGGCGAGGTGTCTTTCTTTGCGCGATCGGGCAGGCGGTCCTCGATCGGTCCGTTTTCCGTGGTTGTCGCATAGGCGGGCTTGTGCTGGGCGATGACAAGGAGCGCGGCGAAGACAACAAAAAATATGGCGCGGCGCATTTTCAGCGAAGCCATGACGTATCCTATGGACCAAGCCGGAGAGTAATGGCGGGTGCCGGTTAACACGCGATTAAGCCATTTACCCGAACTCAAGCTTATCAAGATGTTGGCTTTCATTTGTTCTCGTTGGGGACCGTATCAACCATGTTTCTTCGAAAGGCGTTAGGCAGGCTGGCGCGACATTCGCCCATTGATGTCGCTAGAGTAGCGGGAGGTCCGCCATGCCCTTTATCCGTAACGCCTGTCTGGTCCTGATTTCGTCGTTCATCCTTGTGACGACAGGCTTTGCTGCCGGGTCCGGCGATCCCGGCTGGAAGCTTCTACAGGCCGTGGGAGAGGTCACGGTGGGTGGCGAGGGTCTCCAGCCAGTTGCGGTGCGCCGCAACGATTTCGTGCCTCTGGATGGCTGGGTCCAAACCGGGGCCACGGGCCGCGCCGTTTTGGTGCGTGGCGGTGACACGGTTGTTGTCGCGCCGGGCAGCCGCGTGAAGCTGCCGGCAGAGCGGGTGAATGGAAACACGCAGATCCTGCAGTCGCTTGGATCCGTTTTCTATAGCGTGAGCAAGCAGAAGGCTCCGCATTTCCAGGTCGATACGCCCTATATGGCTGCAGTTGTGAAGGGTACCAGCTTTGTTATCACGGTTGCCGATGAGCGTTCGCGCATCGACGTGACGGAGGGGTTGGTCGAGGTCAGCAATACGGGTCGCAGGGATGTCGAGTTCGTGCGCCCAGGTTTCTCGGCAACGGTCGCGCATGTGGCGCGCGGCTCGGAAGCCCCAGCGCTGAATGTCATGGAGACGTCGGCGCTGCCGCCGTTGCGCGCCCCGGAGTCCGATCCGGCAATCGCGCCTGAACCAACGACCACTGAACCAGAAACGGCTGCAGAGCGCGTCGAGGAAACATCTGCTTTGGCGCCTGCGGCGAACGGTCAGACCGGAGAGATCGTCGAAACCAGTGCTGATGGCAGTTCCGTAGCCATAGCGCTTGCGGCGGATGCGGTCGTGGATGAGCGTCCTGCGCGCCCCGGTGCTTCAGGAGCACCTGAAGGGGTGTCGGGCGTGATTGCCGTGGCCATCGGTGAGACCCGGCTGGATGTCAGTGCCGTCTCGGATGGCCTTGCGGAAGGCGTGGAGGTCGATCGCGAGGGTCTAAGCCGCGCTTCCCGCCATGCGGATGTCCTCCGCGCGGACGATGATCGCGACGACAATGGCGGCGGCAACGGCGGCGGCAAGGGCGGCGACAATGGCGGCGGCAAGGGCGGCGGCAACGGTGGCGGCAACGGTGGCGGCAACGGCGGTGGCGATGGCGGCGGCAACGGCAACGGTGGCGGCAACGGCGGCGGCAACGGCAACGGTGGCGGCAACGGTGGCGGCAACGGCGGCGGCAATGGCGGCGGCAATGGTGGCGGCAACG